>JAEOSZ010000065.1 GCA_016840095.1 Candidatus Heimdallarchaeota archaeon | reverse complement strand
TTCTGGTGGTTCTATCTTTTTACACATTACATTCTGGAAGAATTTATGCTTTCAACATGGGATGTAATGGCAGAAAATTTCGGATTTATGTTAGTTTGGGGAGATTTAGTTTATGTACCATTTTTCTATTCGATTTGTGGTTGGTTTATAGTCAATCAAACAGATCCTTACTGGACATTTATGATCCCAATAGTTTGTATACTCTATTTTGCATCGATGTGGATGTTTAGAGGATCAAATATACAGAAATACAGGTTTAAGAGAAATCCGAATGTGAAAATATGGTTCAAACCTGCTAAAGCACTTGAAGGAAAAATACTAATTTCAGGATTTTGGGGTATAGGTAGGAAATTGAACTATACTGGTGAAATTCTTGTATATTTCTTCATATTTCTAACAACAGGAGTAATCTCACCCATTCCTGTGATTCTACCCATATCATTGCTGATTCTTCTAACACATCGAGCTTGGCGAGATGAAAAACGTTGTAAGAAGAAATATGGGAAGCTTTGGGAAGAATATAAAGAAATTGCTAAATTCAAGATGATACCAAAGATTTACTAAGAGATTAGAAAATAATCCTAAATGGAGGATTATTTGTCATTTCCTTAAGTTTTTCTTGAGAAGCTGTAGCCATAACATAAGTTTTGAATCCACCGTTTAAATTTAGGATATCATAGTTCCTCTGCACTAAATTCTGCTGAGATATGTAAGCTCTAAATCCTTCTTGACAGAAAGCATAAATTGTCTTATCCTGTGGCAATTCATTCAATCTTTGTCTCATCTCAAATTCGGAGATGTGAACTGCTCCTTTTATTGTAGCAACTTCAAACTCATCATCTCTTCTGACGTCCATTAGAAAAATTCCTTGTTCTAACAGCTCATCAACATCATGCCAATGATAAGATCTCATTTTACCTTTGACAATATTGGAAGCAATGTAACCAGCCATGTTAACAGGATCTTTAGCAGATCCGAATGGGGGAGCGTAAGTCAATTCTAACTTCTCCAGATCAAATACTGTTCCCCCAAAGTGAATTACAGTTGAGATAACATCAATTCTTTTCTCTGCACCATCTCCTCCTAAAACTTGAGCACCTAGTACTTTACCTTTATTCTTCTCGAAAAGAAGTTTGACTGCTAGCTTATTACCTCCTGGATAATATCCCGCATGATTCATCGGATGAAGGTAAGCTTTATCATAGTCGATGTCTGTTTTCTTCAGCATCTTCTCATTTAGTCCTACTTGAGAAACTGTAATATCGAAAACTTTGACAACAGCTGCTGCTAAGACACCTTCGTATTCTTCAGTTTCGCCAGCTATGTTATTTGCTGCAATTCTCCCTTGTTTGTTGGCGGGACCAGCCAAAGGAACAGCTGTTTCTTTCTCGGTTATATAATTCGTAACTTGAACAGCATCACCTACAGCATAAATGCAAGGATCGCTTGTTTGCATTTTCTTGTTGACAACAATATGTCCACGAGGACTGAGCTCTAGATCACATTCTCGTGCTAATTGTGATTCGGGTTTGACTCCTATTGCTAAAACTATCATGTCAGTTTCAATTCTATTACCTTTTTGAGTTATAACTACAGCTTTCCCAGCATCGTTTTTCTCAAATGAATCAACACCATCTCCTAATACTAATTCTATATCATGTCTATATAATTCGTAATGAACATATTGTGCCATTTCTCTATCTAAAGTAATCATAACTTGGTCCATCAATTCAACAACAGTAACACTAAGACCTCTTTCTTTCAAGTTTTCTGCCATTTCTAGACCTATAAATCCACCACCAACAACAACTGCACTTTGAGGATTATTGTTACTCACAAAATCATCCATTTTGTAAGTATCTGGAATCGTTCTAAGAGTGAAAATTGGAACTTGATCAATTCCTTTGAATGGAGGTCTTATTGGATCAGCTCCAGGGGATAGAACAAGTACATCATAATCTAGATTATATTCCTCGTCTGTTTCTCTGTTTTTTACGGTGACTTTCTTAGATTCTCGATCTATTGATATAGCTTCACTGTTGATTCTAACATCGATATTGAAACGCTCTAAAAACTTCTGAGGAGTGACTAATACTAACTTTTCTTTTTCTGTTATGACTCCTCCAATATAGTACGGAAGACCACAATTTGCGTACGAAACATAAGCTCCTCTTTCTAAAACTGTAATCTCAGCTTCTTCATCCAACCTCCTAAGTCGTGCTGCAGTTGAAGCTCCTCCTGCAACACCACCAATAATTACAACTTTCTTAGACATGCTTAATCACTATGTTCAAACTTAATTAACAAAATCTTGGTATATATTTTATTTAAAACTCAATCGTTTGGTACGATTTTTGATAACAACTACTATAGCACTAAAGGAGAACAAGAACCAGAATATACTGAAAGAAGAAGCTGTGTTTGTATTTGTATGTTCAGAAACAGAAGGGTAAATATCTTGAGAAAGAGCTGATCCATCAATTTCATAATATTCATCTTTTTCATCATAATTTGTCCAGAAATTACCTTCCTCTAGGTTTTCATCATACCAAATATTCCCTTCACCTGAATCAAATCCTTGACTAAAGCCATCAAGATTATTATAAACGAATTCATTATGATCTACACTGTTGAAAAAAGAATCTACATCTAGATATAATCCATATAAGGTATTATAGTGAAAGAAATTATAAGATATGTCTGAAAATGAAGAATTATCTGAAAATATTCCCATATAATTTCTTGCAATATAATTTTGCCCTATTGCAACTTCATGTGATTTTCTCAAATTAATTCCGTAAAATCCACTAGATACTAAATCATTGTTTATGATTATAGAATTGACTACATTATCAAGAAATAAACCAGTAGATGAGCTTTCAGAGATGTTGTTTTGAGAAACAGTCAGAAATTCGCAACCAGAAATCGAAAGACCATTTCCAAGACTTCTTGTACAATGATTTTCTAGAATAGTTGTATAATCACTGCTGTATTCAGTTGTTATACAAGATGTAGTTCTGTCAATCGAATTATTGTAGATGAAACAGTATTCTGATTCAATACAGTTTATACCAGCAGTTAACCTATCAGTTAAGTAATTAGAAGAAATTTCTGTATTATCACAATCATCAACTAGGATAGTATAATCAGAGGAAAAAGATTGATAAGTTCCTCTGGCCATAATAGTATTATTTGTTATAAAACTATTAGGACTATCATGGAGTACTATTCCTCTATCACATTTACTCATGAAGTTTGAACTTATATTGGTACTAGATATATTAAAACCTAATACACCATAGTTGCATAGTAAAAAGTTATTGTTTTGAATTGATGTTTCAAATGAATCGTATTCTGAGATAGCGTAATAATATCTATCAAAGGTGCAATTAACTATTCTAGCTCCCTGAGCATTAGCTATTTCTATTCCTGAGCATTCTTCATCAATAATACTCCCAAATTTATTATGTGCCATTATAGCAGTACTTGGGGCAATATTTTCAAGATAAATTCCCCCATTTTTTGCACCAAAAACGCAGTTCAAAATAGAAAAATGTTTAGTTGTTCCTTTTATGTAAATTGAAAATCCGCTTACTGACTCATTTGTGAAAACCAAATTCTCTATTAAGTATGGCTCTTCTAGTGTACCATTTCCTTGAAGCATAAGATTCTGAAAATCTACATCTGATGTTATATATATATCTGAAAATGAAGTAATGAAGCTACTACTATTTGGTTCACTTTTACTTAAAATTCTGAAGTTATAGTTTGTAAGTAAAATTATAACTAAAATTATTAGTAAATAAGTACTATTTTTCCTCTTTAGAATAGTATTCATTATCATTCTCTTATTACCAATTCTGACATTTCTAATAAATTCTACGCTCTTTTGTTAGAAAAATTGAAATATAATTAGTTCCAAAGCTTTGGCAGTAGACAAAAATGACTCATGATTCTATTAAACAAGAAATTCTTTTAGATGATAACCGTATACTTGCTTTTGTAGAATATGGAGATTTGAATGGAAAACCAGTTTTCTATTTCCATGGCTTTCCAGGTTCTAGACTTGAAGCAAATATAGTACATAATAAAGCAAAAGAGTCAGGAATAAGAGTTATTGCAATAGATCGACCAGGTATGGGATACTCGAGTTTTTCACCAGATAGACAAATTCTTGATTTACCTTCAGATGTTGTTCAACTAACAAATCATCTGAGCATAGAGAAATTTGGAGTTGTTGGTGTATCTACGGGAGGAGCATATGCTCTAGCTTGTGCTTATCAAATACCTAGAAAATTATCAGTCGTTTGTACTGTCAGTTTATTGGGGGCAGTTGATTTTCACAAACAATGTTTAAGAAAAGATCTTCGATTTTTTTTCAGAATTGCTTCAAGATCTTCTCTGCTTTTCAAATCTATTTTTTGGTATAAACGCTCAAGATTTCTTCGAGATCCAAGACTTTGTGAGAAATTGTGTCGTAGTATTAAGAAAGGAATGGCTCTAAAAGATAATGAACTACTTGAGGATGAAGTTTTCAAAAATAAAGTATTTGCTTCTCAGAGTGAAGCATGCAGACAAGGATTAAGAGGACTAAAATATGAAGGGAAACTAGTCGGGAAATCATGGAATATTCCTTTCAACAAAATCTCTTCAAAAGTTAATATATTTTTATGGCATGGAGAAGCTGATACACTCTCTCCTGTTTCTGCTACAAAAGAACTAGCTGCAAAAATACCTGCAGCAGTAGCAAAAACATTTCCTGAAGAAGGACATTATTCTGTAGCATACAATCATGCTGATGAGATCCTAGGTACTCTAAAGAAGCATATGAATTGAAAAAATTACAAAACAATATCCTCGATAATTTTTCTCTCAAATTCATATACAGGTTCTATTTGCCAAAGCTTATGTCCAAGCTTTTCATTTATCTTTCGCATGTGCTTGTTGACTCGTGAACTACTTGTTCTCCAATATTTAGCTTTGGTTTCTTTGAGTAAAGTTAACAAAGACTGATACTTGATAGCTAAACCTAATCCATTTCCCCGATGCTCTTGAATAATTCCAGTATCATCTTGCCATGAAATTGCAGGCTGATACTTGTTGACAGCATAAGTTGTATACCCAACAGGTTTTTGTGTTTCTAAATGAACAGCTACAAATGAAACATATTCTAGACCTTTTCGTTTATTCCTGTCACATATAGCATTATAACGTTCTACAGTCATATTGAAATCTTCTTCAGCTAGATCTTCTATCGGCATATCATTCCATATTTGTTCAACAATTCCTACAAACTCTTCCTCGTCGAAAGATTCCCCAAAGCTGCAATTGTCTATTCTAACAATATCATATCCTTTGTTTAGAGCTTGTTGTTTTTGCTCATTAGCTTCTTTTTCAACTTCATGAATATCAATAATTTCTAAATCAACTACGATTATTTCTTCAGTATAACTCGATTCCTTCTTAAAATTCTGCAGGAAATATTCTCCTGGAGTTGCTGTTGGTGCATCAGAATATAGTGTCTCAATTATTGGAGGAAGAGAGCTTACCATCTCTTTTAGTAACTGTGTTCCTATACCTTTCCTCCTTTCCTTTGGAGTTATATAAAGTCTAAAAAAAGCTCTGTCTAGATTTTCATACATTGTGCTCCAAATAGCTATCCCAAATCCTATGACTAGGTCTTTTTCATTAACAACAATTGCATTTATCCAATCAGATCCTTTTTCTCTTGGAACTGTCCAATTATTTCTGTAATAATCAAGAGAAGGGGGAAGAAAGCCAAAAAAATCTTCCTCATGAAGCTGTTGTAAAGCAAAATACTGTTCAAGATATTGTACAGGGATATCGTTTTTTTTCCCTACAAAAATCTGTATAGAGGACATTGTAACCACTTTGTTAATCCAGAGAATTGGTTCTATAATTAAAGCTGTTGTTTAGAGATTGAGATTTCATTCAATTCTAAATCCATGTCTTCTAATGATATCAATTAATGGTTCTCGTTTACCTGGCCATTTAATCATTTTTCTTGAAATGTGTTCTGACCAAGAATATTTGTCATAATCTATATCGTCCTTTTGACCTTCAGGAAGGGGTATCTTTGCTTTATTTTTGATATAGTATCCCTGAGTAATATACCCTTCATCCATCTCCTTCATACATTCCTTTAGTTCTGCTTCATCTAGTTCTCTATAGGAATCTTCGAAAGCACTATGTTTCAATGGATATCTAGGTCTGATTTCTGTTTCCTCATTAGGATCAGGATAACCTAAACATAAGCCCACAACAGGAAAAACTCTTTTAGGAATATTGAATACTTCAGAAAGTATGTCAGCTCTTTGAGGAGCAACACCTAGTAGAACTGAACCCATCCCTAATGCATCAGCTGCTAGAATCACATTTTCGATAACCAATGTTACATCTTGAATGCCTAACCATAAGGTCATCATGTCATCAGTATTATATTCATGCCCTCTAAGTTTCATTATTTTCTCCATTCTATCTAAATCAACTAAGAAGAACATAAGAATCTTTGTTGTTGGATAAATCCCTATTCCTTTAATCTCTTTCATTTTCTCTTTGTCTGAAGTATATACTAAACTACATAATTGAGCTGCAAAAGGTGCTCTAAAACCAGCTTTGAGAATTTTTTCAAAATCTTCTTTGCTAATATTTTTACTAGTAAATTTTCTTATTGATCTTCTTTGATGCATTACTTTGAAAATATCACTTTCAACTACCATTTCTATTCACCAAATATATAGACTGCATTGAACTAAGAAATTAAAAACTTATTTACTCCTTTTTTGCATGTAGTTATCTGAAATACTTTTATATTTTCAAAAATATCTTAAACTGATGTACAGATTGAATCAAAATGATTTCAGATTAGTCCGTCCTTTGTTTACTAATCTAGAAAAGGATTATCTGGCTATTCAATCTATTTTTGAAGGATTTATTGATGGAGAGATTTATGTGGATAATATAGACTTACCTAAAGTTGCTTTACTCCTACATCCAAACATTAGAAATTTCCATCTGGCAGGTAAGGAAATAGATGATTCAGCTATAGAATCTTTGAGAAATTTCCTTGAAACTGAATTATTTCCTAGATATCCTGAAAAACAAGGAAAGAATATTTTAGTTCATAGTGAAGATCATCTGTTTGATAAATTACATCAGATATTTGATAACTTGGAGCAAATCAAAAAGTGCTTCTACGTACTTGAAGATTTAGATGAATATAGTTTCAGTGTTGAACTACCATCGGATTATGCATTTGCAAAGATTGATAGGGAATTATTTGAGAGATCTGATTTGATAAATTACAATATTATTCCTGGATGGATAGAGGGAACATGGAGTAAGAAAGAACACTACTTCTCCAGAGGTTTTGGTTATAGTGCAACTTTCAAAGATGAAGAAATTGCTTGTGTGGTCTTTAGCTGCTATGCTAGCAAACAGATGGATGAATGCGAACTAGGAGTAATAACTTATGAAAAACATCGTCAAAAAGGGTTAGCAAGAAGTACTATATCAAAGACAATAAACCATTGTAAAGAAGTTGAAATGAAAAGAATTAGTTGGCATTGTAGAGATTCTAATATTCCTAGTAAGAAAACAGCTGAAACAGTAGGGTTTAAGCTTAAGAAAAATGGATATGAATTTCAAGGAATATGGAAATAGATAATTTATATAATGTTTTATTTTTCAGACTCTTCTATCTTCTCCTCTCGAATAGTTTTATTACCACAGTCAGGACATACAGTTTTTCTAGAATCATAAACTAACATACAATTAGGACATGCAGTTAATCTCACTTTTTCCCATTCAGCTTCTTCTCTTTCTTCTTTTGATACTAAAGGAGCACCTGGTTCTGGTTTAACTAAGAATATAACGAATTTGACTATGTAAAAACACACTGTAATAGCTACAAAGCTACCTAAAGCTAATCCTATTGCACTCCCCCAAGATACAAGGATAGCAAAATAAGAGCCATCTGCTGTTTGAAAAACTATAATCCAGATTAACAGCAAAAAGAGTACAGCTAAAATTGAAAATCTGTATCTTACTTTGATAGTATCAATTCGTTTCTCAAGTTCTTTTATTTTATCAACTAGAGGGAACTCATCTGTTTCATTCATCTCTCTTTTCTCCTTCTAACTAGAAACTAGATATCGTTATATATTTTTTGCATTTTTAATGATAGATTCATTAATAGCACTTGTTCAATTTACAACAGTTGTGTGTGGTATATGAGTAGCTATGGAATTTCAATTACACATATCTTTGGTTCAACTTGAGGATCTTCAACACCCATTGGATAGATTACAAATGTAATTAATTCCTTTCCTCCAATGGTTTTGTATTTTGATGTAGTTGACAACCAACCACCTTCCCCTAGCTCTATAAATTCATTATGAAGTTTTACATTCAGATCTATCATTAATTCAACTGCTTTGATAGCATCATCAACTGTTAGCATTTTACAATCTGTTTGTTCAAAGATTTTTAGGGCAAAATCTTGATATGGTTTCTCTCCTCTTTTAAAATGTCCAGCACTTATTCTAGATTCAATGGCGTGAAATTCTAGAAGAAACTCGTTAACGCTCATACCTTAAACGATAGATTCAAAGTTTATAATTTTATTGGCATGATTAAAAAAGACTAATAAGTCCTTTATCATTCTTCTCTCTATGTCTAACAAGCTATCATTTGGGATTATTTGTTTACAAAGAAGTCAATGGAAAGAAGAAGTTCGAAGATGGAAGCATGTAGAGGAACTAGGATTTGATAGTGCATGGATAGCTGATCACTACTGTATTTACAATCAACCAACTCAACCTTGGTTTGAAGGATGGACTGGTTTATCTGCTATGGCTAATGAAACAAAATCAATAAAGATAGGAACTTTAGTAACTTCTATTTTCTTAAGACTTCCCCCAATGTTAGCCAGACAAGCAATGACAGTTGATCACATTTCTAATGGAAGACTAATTTTAGGATTAGGTACAGGTCTACCTGGTACAGTTGAATTTTCTATGGTAGGCTTACCTGATTATTCTCCAGGTGAAAGAGTAAAAAGATTTAGAGAAGCAGTAGGTATTATTGATAAGCTTCTAAGGAATCAATCAATTGAGGAATTTGATGGAGATTATTATCAGTTAGAGGATTCAAATATTTTTCCTCCTCCAATACAAAAACCTAGACCACCGATTATGATTGGAGCAATGGGAAACAAGATGTTGAGAATCACAGCTGAGTATGCAGATATCTGGAACTCATATGGAGGAAGAGGATTGAATCCAAAAGAGATGTTTGATAAAACAATGAAGAGATATGAAAAGTTGGATTCTCATTGTGCGGAAATTGGAAGAGATCCAAAAGAAATCAAACGCTCAATACTTATTTATGGAGAAGAAGCTTTTTCGATTTTCCATTCAGTAGAAAACTTTGTGAAGTTTGTCGAAAAGTATAAAGAAGCAGGATTTGAGGAATTTATTTTCTATTATCCTGGTAAGGAAGAATTACAGAAAGTTATGGAGCAAGTTTCAAAAGAGGTTTTACCAACATTTAGATGATTGATAGTTTATCTCAATCATAAATTTCTGAAGTTTAAGAAAAATTTTTATCTTTCTGAAAGAAGATAATGTATGAGTTATCTAAGTGATACTATAGAAAATGAGGAAAATCTAAAAGAGAATATCGAAAAAAGAACAAGAGGAAAGAAGATTCTTTTTCTAGGACTATCACAATCTGGGAAAACATCCATAGTTAAGACAGTTTTTGAGAAAAGACCTCCGGAAGGTACAGTAGATTTGGATGCAACAGTTAGATTTGACAGAGCTTTGTACAATTACAAAGATCACCAGATTTATACCTTTGATGTAGGAGGTCAAATTTCGTTCCTAGAAGAAGCAATTGAAATACAGAAAGAGCATATTTTTTCGGATGTGTTTGCTCTAATTTTTGTTGTTGACATTACTAATGTTGGAACTTATACTTCCTCTCGACAGTATCTATTAAGAACTATTAGAAATGTATACGAACTAAGTGATAATCCGAAAATTGTACTATTAGCTCATAAACAGGATTTGATTGAAGAGAAATACAGGGAAGAAGCCTTGAGAGTTTTCCAAACATATTTTGATTTAGAAAAACTTGAATCTGTGCAGTTAAAAACAACCTCTATCTATGATAATTCATTGCCTGAGGTATTCAATGAAATCCTGAAAGTTTGAGAAAAGCAAAAAGAAAGATTTATTCCTTTTATTTCAAACTTGAGAGTTAATAAACTAATAACCTTGCAGTAAGGTTGCTTTTCTTTGTCACAAGGTTATAATCCAAGAACCACGAGTATACAAAAAGGTCCTACCATTACTTCTACTGGAAATTTTTTTTTCTAATGTTTTTAGTAATTACATTAAGTATACTAGCAGTTATAGCTAAACCTAGAACTATTCCAAGTATCAATGGAACTATAAGAATTGGCATCCCATGATAAGAACCTATTTCTGGAAGACCATAACCAGCGACATCAAGCCAATCAGAAGCTTTTTCTAAATTGAAATTGTATTTAATAATATCTTCATAATAATAGTAACTAGTTTTCGGAAAGAGAATACTATGAGAAATAGCTTTTTCTCCATCATGTAAATTTCTATTCATCTCATCTCTATTAATTGCATAGCATATAGCTTTTCTGATTGCAAGACCGACAGTATAATCTTCTTTACCTGGTTCATCTAACCAATAGAAATTCCTATAACCTCCAATAAATGGTCTTCGCAAATTGAAAAATAGAAAACTAAGGCTATATCTGCTAATTGAAGAATGAACTGTAAATCTGCTATCAGCTTGAAACTGTTTTCTTTCAGCTGAGAAAATGGTTACTCCAGCAATATCTAGTTTCCCAGCTTTGAACTCTGCTAATTCTGCACTGCTATCAGGAATAACCCTAATAATGATGGTATCAATGAAAGGAGTTAAACCTGTTTCACCAGTTATTGCACCTTTACCATACCATCCACCCCATCTTTGCAGAACAGTTAATGAATTCTTTACAGAGTAATCTAGGCAGTATTTACCGCATCCAAAAGGACTAGTTGAGAAGACTTCCCATTGAGGAGTATTAATCATATCAGCATATAGACCAGTACATTCAACTCCTCCTTCAGTGTATGTAACAGTAGGATCAGAGGAATTTAAGAACCATTCAGGTAAGCAAAGGGTTGGAAGAGTGTTCCACATATCTGGGCAAGACTCAATTTCAGGAGTATCTGGATCTCCATCAATGTGTATGTGGAATGACAATTCATCTACAGGATCAATATAAATATCCCTAATCCATTCATGATAGCTTGTACTTTCACTTATCTCTGAATTAGACCAGGTTAGATATGTAAAAACTGCATCTTTAGCTGTAACTTTGATATTTGTACCATCACTATATGTCAAGCCATCTTTTAGACCAACCATCATTTCATTTGAAGATATTGAACTTAGTGGAACAGAATTTGCATCCCGAGCAGTTGAGTTATAGCTCGGATTCCAGTATATATCATCCATCATCCAGAATTGAAAATGTGTATCATCTATTTGTTCCCATTCATAAACAAGGCCTGTTTTTAATGGTTCATAACCAGGACTCATCTGAATAATTGGTTCCATCAAAAGACTAGAGATAAATGAACTTGAACTATCATCTGAGAACAATGGGTTTAGTTCTTTCCAGTTTGCATCAGACAATTTGAATTCGTTTATATCTTGTTGTCCATTATGTAAACCATCATAACTCATATATGGAAGAGAATCAACAATTCCCCATTCAGCATCATAACCTAAAGTGTTTGACCATAATGCAGTGTAATGCTTGGATGCGAATAGAGGAAGAAGTGGGATAATCTTATCCATTACAAGTTGTTGTCTTTCGTTGGATAAGCATTTTCTTTGTTCATAATCTGTAGTATTATCAATCTGAGTAAGAAGTTGTTCACTCTGATTAACATATGGTAAATCTATATCTATCCCAAAGATATTTGAAGAGCTGCTAAAATTAAAAGGATCCCCTAGATAAGGTGGTTGCACAATAGCTCCCCCTCTACTAATTGCAACTACACCTAAATCATAATTATGAGTTTCATATAAAGTTCCTAAAAATACTACCCACTCTTCAATTTTTATTGAAACTTCTACCCCAATCTCTTTTAAGTAATCTGCAATAAAGAGCGCATAATCAGGACGAACTCCTCCACCGTTAGTTTTAATGGATATTTTTGCAATTGGTTTATGATAAAAAAATGAGTTTACTAAATATTTCGAGCTACTAAAAAATAGCAAAATGAAAATTAGTAAAACTAATAGTCTCTTCTTTCTCATTAGCAAACCACTAATAATAGCTCATAAGCATTTATAATTATTTTCAGAAATCAATTTTCTATTTATCTTATTAAGAACTTAAATCGTCGTATTTAAATAGCGAGAATAAAGGTTGAGCTTAGTTCAGTATAGGATAACTATCCTAAAGAGTGTGAAAGTTAATAGGAATTCTTTTTTTCAGAATTGGAATGGGTCTTTCTAAATTGCTTTTCTACGGTATACTGTGGTAAAAGGTGAATATTCATGTCAAAAGATAGAGCGGTAAGAAGCTCTCAAAACTTCAAACCAACAAATAAATCAAAATCCAAAACTAGTTTTAAATCAAGAGAAAAACCAAAATATAGATCAGGAACTAGACCAAAGAATCGTTCTAGAGATAGTGGAAAGGCAGAGACAATTAGAAGTCGCTCAGGTAGTAGACCAAATTATCGACCTCCTAAAGGATCTTCCAGCAGATATCAAGATAGAAACAGAAGACAATCTGATAGAGGACAATCCGACAGAAGACAATCAGACAGAGGACCAAAAGAGCTTTTCCCTGCAACATGTGCTAAGTGTAAGAAAGAAACTCAAGTACCTTTCAAACCTACAGGATCTAAACCTGTACTATGTCGAGATTGCTTTCAAGATCAAAAACCACGAGATGGATCTTCAACTGGGAAACGATACTCTAGTCGTTCATCACCTAGATATGACGATAGATCAAGAAGAACTGATGGAGGTTCTAAACAGCTCTTTGATGCTACATGTGCCAAATGCAATAAAGAAACTCAAGTACCTTTCAAACCTACAGGTTCAAAACCTGTTTTATGTAGGGAATGTTTTCAACAAACTAAACCTCAAGATGAAACTAAATCAAGAAGATATTCGTCTAGACAATCTTCATCAAGATATCAAGATAGATCCAATAGAAGAACTGATGGAAGATCTAAGCAACTCTATGATGCAACCTGTGCAAAATGTAAGAAAGAAACTCAAGTAACATTCAAGCCAACTGGGATTAAACCAGTTCTATGTAAAGCCTGTTTTCTAGATGAAAAATATGATACTAAATCGTCCCCTGCAATAGAAAACACTCAAGAAGTAGTAGAAGAAGAAGTAGAGAGATTTGGTGATAGAACAGGACCATATAGAGCTAACAAAAGAATGCATCAGACTACTTGTCGAACTTGTGGAGAAGAGATTACAGTTCCTTTCAAACCTAAAGCTGACAAAGAAATCTATTGCCAAGATTGTTTTCAAAAAGTAGAGCAAAAAGAATAATCTTGTAGTTTTTCTTCATTTCATTCTTTTTTATATCATAGGAAAGAATTATTATTTTGAAACTCTTTCTAGTTCTTTGAGATAATGACCAGACTTCTCATTAATGAAGGAATAGCTCAAAAAGCTGAAGAAGATTTAGAAAAATTACTCATGAGTAGTAGTCTAGATGCAATTTCTTTCAACTACTCTCCATTCATTTTAAGAATAGTCAACGAAATTATACTTGAGAAAGGATCTTGTTTAGCTCTTGGAGAAAAAACAGAAAAAGGGTTAATAGATAACTATTGGACGAACCTTGATCTAGAACAAGAAACTGACATTTTAGTAAGAATAGTTGGTGATTCTAAAAAGGACATTTCATGGAGCATTATAATTCTAATCAAAAATAATGAAATAAAAGAAAAAGTCTGGGAGGATCTTTATAGACTGAAGAAATTAAGACCAAAAAATGATAGAGTATTCAGAGGAACTTTTTCTAAGTTTAAAGATGATTCAAGAGATAGTATAATCAGGCAAATTACGGACATCTTTGCTAAAAATTCCCTTACATATAAAATTGAGGATTTTCTTTTACAGAAAATAATTAGAAAGCCATCTAATAATCTTTTTGAATTTCTAATACCTTTGGACATAGGTTTTTCTTGTACATCATGCAATATGTGTGAGTTACCGAGTAGTTATTCAATTAATCCAATTCCCAATGTAAATGACAAACCATTTCAAGATATGTTTACCAAATTGAGAATTGGTTTTCCTTCAAATCTAGCATGTCTCTCTCTTTCTGAAGGACTTGATATTTCCTCTGAAACCAATCAAAGAATCGAGGAATTTTGTCATCCTATATTATTCTCAAAGAATAAGGAAGGTGTCATTATTGATTACCAGTTAGCTTTGAATCAAGAACAAGGCTTATGTGTTTTTCACAATAAAGAGACTGGATTATGTAACATTCATGATTCCAAACCTTTAAGCTGTTTTAGTTATCCTTTTCTGATTCATCAACAATCTGATAATCATTTTAGTATCGAATTAGATTTTTCATGTCCAGGAATAGAAAGAGAATTGTCTTCATCTTTAGAACTCTTGTTAGATGAGATTCAAAATAGATTATTGAAGAAGGATTTACCTTCTATCAATTTCAATGATGCTTATTCTCTCAAATGGAATTTGTTAGATTACTTCAAAGATGGAGAAAGAGTCTATCAAGAAGATATAGAAGAAGCTGTAAGTTTACTCACTGAAAAATATGCTCAATATACAATGAATAGTTAGATGTTTGTATGGAAGATTTATTAGTGCTGGAATAAGAAGGTGTTTGATATGAAAGCTGAAAGAATTGATAAGTACAAAGAAGATTATTCCAGCATTATTGATGTTAAGACTTTAATAAAATACATAATTTACCAATTAGATGAATTTATAGAATATATACAAAAAAATCATGACAACATCCTTGATTCCTATATTGAAAAGCTGGAAGATAGATATGACAAGGTCTTAGTAGATTCTGGGGAGGAATACAATTATTTTGCTGAATATGAAAAGACAATAGAACTTGATGCTATTCATAAGTTTCCAAAGCTTTTAGAGAAGTATAGAAAGATAATTGAATTTTCTTTTAATTTGACTAAATATAATGCTCAACCTGAATCGGACAAATTCGAAATTTCTGAGTTTGATCGATTCAAAGGAAGTAAAATTCCTCTTTACCTAAGTCTTCAGGCACTCGCAGAAACTATTCCTAGAAATGATGCAATTAAGATCTACAAAGAATTCACAGATGTTCGAACAACTCCTCCTAAGAATATGAAACCTTCAATGACTAGTGTCGATGACATGGTAGAATTGTACAGAAATACATTTCCCAATACACATGTTTATTCTCTGTTCAAATTGGAAGAAGGAAAAGCTGTTTGTAGGATAGATAGATGTATGATTGTTGAAGCTCTGGAAAGTTTTGATAAGAATTTAGATACTGAAATAGCTTATCTAACAGCTTGTATAAACGATTATGGTCATGCTAGAATGGTTAACAAAAACTTCACTCTTACAAGAGAGAAGACCATTATGGAACACGATGAGTATTGTGATTTCTGCTGGCATGATAAGAGTATTCAAAAAGAAATAACTCATCCTGATCAAGAGTTTTGGAATAAACTCTGAAATTGTGTCACCAAAACCTTTTATTCTAAGAATTGTAAGCTTCTAGGATAGACTATGGAATCAAGTTTAAGAAAGAAAATCGCTGAAGAATCAGTTGCGGCTAAAAAAGATGAAAAAACCCCAACAACAAAGAAAGACGTTTTTAGTTTTTTGATTGTAGGTTCAATTTGGTCGTTTTTCTATCTATTAATCCCACTAATTGTTTGGTTGGTTATTAGAGATTGGACAGCAACGCTCTCACTTTGTGGAAAAATAGGTATAGGTATGATAGCAGTTAGCTTCATTCTATTAGGAGGAAAAGATAAACTTGCATCTGCAACTGCAAGTAGATTAATTTCTACAGGAAGTAGATCTTCTGCAGATGATCGTGTATCAGAATCTGAAAGAGAAGCTGCTAGAGAAAGCTTTATTCTTCAGATCTTTGCTCCAATTGGAATATGGTTGTTATTCTGGGGGATAATATTTGTTATACCTTTTGCTTTTGGGGTACCCTTCTTGATGAATTAAAAGGAAGAGATTCCTTTTATGTTTCCCTTTTAATAGCAGTCATTTCAGGTAATTTTTCTACCCAGTGCTCAGGTGTAACATTGATTACTTTTCCTTTGATATCAAGAAAGTCACCAAATAGTTTTGGTTTGTCCTTCATTTTCCGCTGAAAAGGTCTTTTCAATATCAATGCAAACAGCCATTCCAATGATAAATTGAAATTCCATTTTTCCCATAACCAAAGAATTCCAAACCATAAGCTTATTTCTAGAATTATCAAGAAGAAAGTCATTCCTGTATTCAAACCCCACAGTGTTCTAAAACCTTGATTCGGAAAGATATAATGCAAGACTACTCTTAATACTGCCTGAATTGATGCAAAGGAATAAACAGATAGAGAAAGGAATCCAACTCTTCTACTAAATCTTGACCATTTGAGTCTCTTCTCCCAGTTTACCTTTTCATTATATTCATGTCCATGGAATAAGCCCACAACTACAAACATTAACATACCTATCGTTACAAAAACAAACCAAGTTGGATGAGCATGGAATATAACTAGATCAAATGGATTAGCTGGAATTTTATCAACTGCAAATAACCAAATAACACCAAATATGATAGATACTCCAGAAAGACCATAT
Organism: Candidatus Heimdallarchaeota archaeon; assembly: GCA_016840095.1. Taxonomy (GTDB): domain Archaea; phylum Asgardarchaeota; class Heimdallarchaeia; order Heimdallarchaeales; family Heimdallarchaeaceae; genus UBA460. The sequence goes on along the minus strand of JAEOSZ010000065.1, from coordinate 11,358 downwards.
CCCCAGAGAAGGAATTTTTCTTTTTTAGGTTTCTTATCCTGAGAAATATAGATACCCAAAATTGAACCTACTGCGCTATATCCAAAGTGTGGCATCAAAGGAGATTCCGTTGCAAGAAAATTATTTCCTAACATTCTTAAGATGTAATCCCACCAACCTTTATCGCCAATTTTACTTAAACGTCCTGATCCATGTAAATCAACTCCCCAAAAGGCATTTCCAGCTTGATAAGCAGCTGGTGCTGGGAAAATAAACAAGCAACCAACAATTGCAAAAACAATTGTCATTATTAAGGGTTTCTGAGTCTTTTTGTTTGAAGTAAGAATGTAAAATAGAATAGCTGATATTATAATTGCCCAAGCAATATTAGCAAATTGATCTGCATGATATATGTTCTGCCATTCTATAGATGATGTTCCAGTTTCTACCCATTCCTTCGAAAGTTGCCATTGTGCTAGAAAGACATAGAAAAACATTGCCCATAACCAGAGTAGTAAGCCTTTCATTAACTCTTGAACTAAAATCACCTCTCTTCTAATTCCTCTCTTAAGTTTAGCTTGCATAATAAACATGTGAACACAAGCACTGATCAGTAAGAACAATCCTCGCCAATGACCAAAAACAACAACTAAACCCATCAAGATGTAACCGAAAACATCAAGATTCTCAGGAGCTGTTTCAGCAATTCCTTCAACTTGACTAACTAACATAAAGGTATGAACCATCAAGTTACCAATAATTGCCCATCCTCGAAGAATATCAAAAGAGATGATTCTTTCAGCCATAGTCATCTGGTTTTGAAGTATTATTTAACTATTTGGTCAAATTGTGATTGATTTCCCATAGAAGAGAATCATTTTTGTCAAACATTTTAATCAGCTATAACTCCTCGAGATAGCAAGCTGAACCGGATCATTCAAGGGGTAAAGATCAACACTATTAGCTGAACCAGCTATAGTATAATTTGAATTAAGAAGATCATTCCAATGGTTACCCTCAAAAGTTATTAAATCATACCAAACATTGAAACTTGAATTGTCTGATGCTTGACTTATCCCTCCTAAATTATTATTTAGGAAATTATTGTGATGAATAGTATTGTTGTTACTAAAATCAAGAATACTTATACTCCAGCTAGTACTGTTTTCAAAGAGATTATATAAAACAGTGTTTTTACTGCTGTAGTCACTAATAATGATACCATTTGTATTCTCTGAAAAGCTATTATATGAAATAGTATTGTTCACAGATTCGAATAAATCAATAGCATTATAGTTTTCAATAAAAGTATTGTTGATAATTTCTACAAAATTACAATTTTTCAAAGTGATTCCAATTTCATGATTAATAACAAGGTTATATTCAATTAATGCAGTACCATTAGCTACATCTTCTAAATAAATCCCATAACCGATATTATCAGCTATATAGCAATTTCTTATAACAAAGAAATTTGTAGTATTTGAAATAGAAATAGCTTTGGTTGCTTCATTTGCAATTATCCTGTCTTCGATAATGAAAGGATTTTCCATCGTTCCATTGCCAGATGAAGCAAAAGCTTGAAAATCTGCATCTGAGTTAATAACAATAAATTGCTCTTTTTTGGGGGCTAGAACCGAAGCAAAAACTACAACTAATAATATTATGACAATAGTTGTTGCATTGGATCTTAACAGTTTGGATCTTCTACTACTCAATTCAGACTCACCTAGAACTTAAGCAAAATAAGTCTTTGCTATTTGCATAATATATCTGAGACTTTAATTCCATATTAGATACATTACCTTTCTGGATACTTATTCTACAAATATTGATTTTGGTATAACTGCTCTTACTCCTGGAGTTATATCTACTAATTGACTAATCCTCATATCAACTACACAACTACAGAGAGCATAAGCTTCTTCTTTTGTAAGACCTTTCTCTTCAACAATCCAATTTACCATATCCCTGAGAGCAATTTTACATGCTTCATCTGTAGTTTCTCCCCAAGCAGTAGTCATATAATGCTCTGCAGTTTCATAGTGAGGTCGTTCGATTTTCTTTTTCTTATTAACTATGAATTTGATAGTTACATCTGCATCTATTTCAACAGCTGTTCCACATACTTCTCCATCACCTTGAACTGCATGAACATCACCAACACCGAACAAAGCTCCTTCAACGAAAATTGGTAAATACACAGTTGTTCCAGCAGTGCAAGCCTTTGAATCCATGTTTCCACCATATTCCTTAGGAATTAATGTTCCATGATTATGAGTAACTTCAACTGGTGCCACAATAAGAGTACCTGGAAAAGGATCAATTGGTATCTTTACTTTATTGCTGAAAATAGCATAACCATCTTTAATTGGTATAATCCTTGTCCAAGGTTCAGTATATTCAGGAGCTAAGAATCCAAAGTCAGGAATAATACAACATGATCCTTGTTCAGCTACATCTACGTCGAGGATATGAACTTCAAGAGTATCTCCTGGTTCTGCACCTTTAACATATACTGGGCCTGTTGCAGGATTGATTGTTTCCATATCAAAATCAATTGGTAAATCTTCAGGTTTTTGAATCACTTGATTGAAAGCATCTTTACATTCAAAAACTACTGTATCTCCAGATTCAATTGTTAAAACTGGCTTATTTTCTGGATCAGCTTTGAACACTACATCTTTCATTGAAATTTTATGTGTAGTCATTTATATCAATGAAGTCTAACAACGAGATTTTAAAAATATTTCTTGTACTACCTTATTTTCAGTTGATTTTTTTGATTTGAACTCTTGAAACATACAAATTCTTTTGCATCCATCCTTAAAGTTAAAACTGAGGATGAGAGTATATTATTGATGAAAGCATGGAGGAGAAATCTTAGTTCTGTACTAGCTGCTGTAACTTTGATTGTTGGTATAATACCAATTTTCCTCAAGTCATCAGTAGATTATTACTTCATTCCAATCTATAAAATCGTTATACTAACTTCTGCATTATCTATTTTGATTGTTTTTGTTTTCAAGAAAGAGAAACTAGATAGAAAATATTTATTTGCACTTGGTTTTACTTTACTACTTTTCTTGCTAACTGAGGTACATACTTTTGTTAGTATATTTGATTACAAATTAAATCTAATTTCTATTCCCTATTACAATATATATCTGATTTTCATTTATATACATTATCTAGTTGGAATGATACCGCTCTATGTACTATTAATTAGTCAAATTAGAAAAACAGAGAAATATGCTCCAAGAAGAGTAAAACTAGGCAGTCTATTCATAACTATAATGATAGTAATTTTCATGTCTCCAATAATTTCTTCTTTTATTTCTAGTGCTGTAGCCTCTCAGGATTATGCAAGTATAGCTTATTCAGCAATAACAATGATCATCAATTTAGATATTCTGGCGACTTCTTGTGTTTTCATATATCTTACACGGAAAGTAAGAACTCCATTTTTCTGGATAACAATCGCTGGTGCTTGGTTTTTCAAGCTAGCTGGTGACGCAGCTAAAGGCTATTTCTGGGCTAATGATATTTATGAAGTAGGTGCTATGCCTGATCTTCTTTACAACATTTTTTACGCATTGTTTGTTATTGGAATTTTTACTATGCTAGAAAGATATGAGAAACCTCTAACTCTTTTTGAGATGGATAAAGAAAGAAAACAATATCAAATTCTCTATGAGGAAATGAATATTTTTGCCAAAGATCTAGTAACTGTAACTTCCTTGCTCCGTCATGATCTGTTAAATGATTTAGTTGTCATTCAAAGTGGAGTTGAACTTTTTGAAGAGACCAACAAACGAGAATTTCTTGATAGAGCATTAAGCAGAGTAGATGTTGTTGCTGAAAGATTGGAGATTATCAAATCTGAATCAAAGCTGCTTGAGTCACTTAAGATACAATCAATTGACATCGACATTATAAAAAATGTTTTAGAATCTTTTGAAAATATAACTATTCTCCCCTATCCTCCAAGTATCAAGGTCAAGGCAAATAGATTACTCTACCCAATTTTGTTCAATATAATCCAAAACTCATTTCAGCATGCGGGGGAGGACGTAGATTCAGAGGTGAAGATAGTGGAACTAGAAGACAAAATAGTAATTAATATTAGTGATAATGGTGCAGGAATTTCTGAAGAAAATAAAGAATTAATTTTTCAGCAAGGTTATAGAGGTTCAGAAAAAGGAATAAGTGGGATGGGATTGTTTTTAGCTAAAATTGTTATTGAATCCTATGGTGGTTCAATTCAAGTTCTAGATAATGAACCTCATGGCACAGTTTTTGAAATAAGATTAAGTAAATTTAATGTTGAAAAGTAAAGGTCTTACTCTCTACGTTAAAGATTTTTATTTAATGACTTGTGAAGACAATCCTTAAGTATTTGAAAGGTCTAAAGTAGATATTATGAGAAAAATAGTAGCAATTTCATGTCTATTAATTCTCCTTGCTTTGTTTACACCAAAGGATAGTTTAGCTTTGGAAGATTTTAGAGAAAATAAAGAAATTAATTCTACTGACATTATTGATTTCTCAGCTCCTACAATTCTTCTAAATATTTCTTCCTACAACGCAACAGGAGAAATCTTTGGTTCAATAATTGAAGATGATTCTAATATATACAATCATCAAATTTTACTAAATGGCTCAACAATACCATCTCTGATTTACACTACAAATACTTTAAACCTTATCGAATTTCAAATCAATGCAAATACAGCTTTTAATCAAATAACTGGATATCACAATTATCTTTACATAGAAGCAACTAATGATGGTGTTGCACCAACTCCAAATCCAACAATTAACCAACCTGGAGGTGCAGGTGGTGGTGGAGGATTCATGTTCTGCGATGATATACATTGCTGGGGACCAGTTCCTCTACAACCTAATCATTTTAACAATCTAAATGATTATGAACTTCATACAATTGTTACTGATACTACAGCTCCGACTGCTTTCTTTGATTTAACTAGTTTTCCATGTTGTGGAAACGTCATTTATCTAAATCATACCGATTATGAATCAGGTGTAAATAATACTGATGTAGACATTTATCCAGAAATGAAATCATATTTTGCCAATAATACGGAAGGAATTGAACAATGGATTAACATAACTTGGTCAGCTGAGGAGGATATCCCAACACCAACTTTAGAAAGTTCTTATTTTGCTTTTAGTAGTTTCTTTTTCATAGCAATCATTGCATTATATGTTAAACGAAAGAAATTCAAACACTAAGAGCTTCCTTTTTTTTCTTTATTAAAGATGACTTTAGTTAGTTTTCATGTGAATATATCCTCAACATGTTTAGATATTCTAATTCTCTCTTCATGGTTCAAAGATTGATTGTTTTTAGAAGCATTCTCAATTAGATTCCTTAACTCTTTTTCTATTTTAATTAACTCAAAAAACCTATTTAACTTCATTACTCCATTGTACGACTTTCCTACAAAGATATAACTAATATGTATTCCATTAAATTCATTTACTAAAAAGGTGAACTCCTTTGTTTTCACTCTAACTTGCTTATTAGCAATTAATTTAGTAGAGGATTCTTTAATGGATATTAAAACATCATCATAAATTCTTTCACCCATATCTTCATCAAAATATTCAGAATAGAGAATTACTCCTTCCTTCGATTGTATAAGAAACATTATAGGAAGTTCAATTTCGCTTTCTACTTCTGGTCCTAGAACTGATCTTCTTCCAACGATTTGTTTTAATCTATCTTCAATATGGGAAAGTTCTAATTTTTCGGCTATAGATGGTAATTTCATTGTAAAATCTTCCCACATATCTAACTGTTCTAACAAGTCATCATATTCGTTTGAGATTCTAATAGCTAGTTGAATTATTTTTTTCTCTTCCGCAATAGTAAGTGCTTCAGTCAAAATTAGTTGAGCTTCTTCTACTTTGAGCTCAACTAAGGCAATTTCTGCTTTTAGAAGCATTACTTCAATAAGTAAAACAAATGAGTTTTGTCTTGTAGCAATTCCCTCAAGCTTGTCAAGGTTTTCATTAATTTCCTCAAGTATAACCTCATTTCCAGTTTTTGAAATCTCCCAAATTAAAATCTCTGTCAAGTTAAGTAGTGATTCAACAGTAACATTGGATTCAACTGCTTCCTCTCTTGCTAGTTGTTCAAACAGAACAGCAGATTTTTGAATGTCTCTTTCACTGCCTGAATCTTTCAGAAAAATAGCTTCAGCTAATCTAAATAGCCGTGCTATGTTTGGATTTTCTGTTTCTTTTGCTAGAAACTTCAGTTTATTTAAGAATCCTTCAGCTATCTTTGTTAGTTTTAAATTCAGATTAACTTGAATTAGGTGTTTTAATGAATGGGAGATTAGATAAACCTTGTTTATTTTTTCTCTCAATTGAAGGCTTTGCAAAAGATATTTTGATGATCCCTCTAAATCTCCTTTTTGTTGAGATAGAAGTCCAAGAGAATAGTAAATATTACTTAGAGATTCTGCTCTATCGTGTTGTTTAATTAATTCTAATGCTTCATTAAAACTTTCTTCAGCTTCATCTAACTCTCCAAGAGTTAAGTATAATCGTCCAATATTATTAAGAGCAATTCCAACGGTTGGGATATCATTACAATCTCTTTTGATTTTGTGGTATTCGTGTAATCCTTGTAAAGCTACATCATATTCTCCCAAATCTTGATTTATACCTGCAATATCTAAGATTGCTTTTGCTTTCTCATGTACTAGGTTTTTTTTCTCGTAAATTGACTTACTTCTAAAGTAATTCTCAAGTGCTTTTTCATGATTTCCAGAATGCCTATAGATATATCCAATTCTATGATATGCAATGGCGAGAGAAACTTCATCTTTTAAATCTTCATAAATGGTAAGACTCTTACTAACTGTTTCTAAAGCCTGACTCAATAAACCTTGATTGTAATAAGCTCCAGCTTGATACATATAATAATCAGCAACAGGTCTTTTCAGGTCAAGATCTCTAAAAATTTCATAGCTTTGATCCCAAAAACTAGCTGCTGTTTCATATTCTCCTAGATAATAAAGAGATTTTCCAGTCCATAATAAACTGTCTGCGATTCCATACACATCTTCCAGTTTTCTACTCACTTTTAGACTTTCTTCAAAAGATTCTATAGCTTCCATAAAATTATATGCAAGAAAATTATGAATTCCTTTAACCTTGCTAAACCTAGCTTTTCTTTGAAGAAAGGATTCACTCTCACCTCTTTTAAATAGAGATAAAGCATCTTCTACTTGTTGGAGATAAACCTCACAGTCTTCAAACTTTCTTAGATTAGAACATATCAGTGATTTTTCTAAAAGAATATCTATATGAAAGAAACCTAAATCAAGTTCCTCAATATCGTCTGTCAGCTGTTCAAATAGTAGTTGAGCACTATCAAACTCTTTAGCTTCAACTAAAATTGATAGTCTCTTAATGTTGAACTTTAGTATAATTTCCGGATTAAAGTCGTCTTGCCAGAGGGTTTCTAAAGTGTCTTCTATTTTCTCTAAAGCAATAGTGAATCTTCCATCTTTATGGAGAAAATCAATTTCTTCTAAGATATCATCTAAATCACCGGACATTCAGAAATCCTCAAACAAAAATGTATGTCTCTTTCCTAAATATAAAAATTGCCTTTTTTTAAGAAAATTACAACTGTAGAAGAGATATTTCACATAAAAAAAGAAAAAATACAAAGATTCAAGGTAAAAATTGGTAAAATATCCATTATGCACAAAATTTAAGTAGTTAGATGTAATAGCATATGCATTATGAAAAAAACTCATAAAATTCTTGGAATCTTGATAATAATCTCAGTATTTGTTCTTTTGTCTTCTTCTAAAATGTCTATACAAGCTGTTGACAATGGAACATCATTGAATGCGAGTGATTCGTCTGCTCCTGAAATAACTTTCAACATAACAGACTTTCAGAGTTCAGGATTAATGACTGGAAAGATATGTGAGGATAAATCTACCATAACAAATTATACTATTTCCCATCTTGCTGAAAACGATACTTACAGTAATTCAGATTTAATTGCGTATAAAGGTTGGAATTCTACCTATTGCAATGTAACAATAGTAGACGCTCAACATATTGAATTTGTAATTAGCGATGACATGTTTAAGAATGAATGTCATAATTGGATTATAATTGAGCCAATAAACGATAAATTTATTTCAACGATGCCTACTATTAAACAAGGAGGTGGCGGAGGAGGAGGATTTGGTTTTTGTGATGATCAAGACTGCTGGGGACCTATGCCTATGTTACCTGTGAAATTACAAAATTCACATTCATCAGTTGTTTCACAATCGATAGTAGAAGATCCGAATGCACCTATAATTCTCTTTGATCTCATGGAACTATGTTGCAAAATTCCTTCACCTTTGGATTCACCCAATATCTATCTAGAAGTTGATTCAGTTACACAAATTAGAGTTGGAGATGGTTGGCTCTCAGAAGCTTTTGACACTAGTACTGGTTTCACATATAGAGTACATCTAGTATGGGGAGAGTCAGAAATTCCTGCTGAGTTAGCTATTTATAAGACACTTACGATTATATTCAGTGCAGTTTCAGCAGGACTAATAGTAATGGTAATTGGTTATGAAACTATATGGCCAGATAAAAAACCTATGGCAAAACTTGTTTCTGTTACTTTAGTTAAACCATCACAATTTGTTCGTGATAAAATCAAGAAAAAGGATTCAACAAAAAAATAGAAAGCTAGCTTTCTATGTTCATAAGAAACTAAAGCAGTACGAAGAGAGAAGAAAAGAAACTCTCCTTCTATTTTTTTTTGTTTTATATTAAAATCAGTACTGATTACTTTGTATAAAACAAATTAACGTATTATATATAGTTAGTAAGACAAGGGAATCTCTTTATATAGTGGTTGAAAAAGAAATTATATTGTCGGTTCAACCTTTATCCTAAGCAGGAATTATTATGAGTGTAGATAAGTACATTGAAAAGTTTGAGAATACTGGAGATATTCTGGCTCTAATTTCAGAGTTGAAAGATAAGAATACAAGAACAATTTCCAGAACAGTCAATGCACTCATAAAATTTGGTGAACCTGTTATAGATCCTCTGATTATTGCTCTTAGAGATGAAGATAAAGACATTCGTTTTGTAGCATCAAAAGCTCTTACAAAAATTGGTTCAAAAGCTGTCCCACAGCTCATATCTGAATTGAGCAATTCTCAAAGTAGAGTAAGAGTTTGTGCAGTTGAAACACTTGGTAAGATTGGAAACAAAAGAGCAATTGCTCCATTGATTGCTACACTCAAGGATGAAGAAGAGGAAGATATAGTTAGAGAGTATGCTGTTTATGCTTTGGAAAAAATTGGTGAACCTGCTGTAAAATCTCTTATAGCTGCTCTCAAAGAATTAAAAGATCCAGAAGCAATAATTCCTTTGACAGCTGCTTTGCATTACAACAAACAAGAAGTAAGAGAAGCAGCTAATGAAGCTGTAGTAAATTTCGGGTATAGTTACCAAGGGTATTCTGAAGTAAAATCAATAATTCAAAGAGACACTGAGGGTATTCCACTAACTCCTGAAAAAGCTGAAGGAATTTCATGGAGTAATGAAGGTGGAGTCTATAAGAAATATAGACAAAAGAGAATAACTGACTTCTTCAGAGAATAATTTCGAAAGAAAAGAATTATAAGTATAACATTCTCATTTTAGTAAAACACACAATGGAGGTGTCAGTGATTATATGATTCAAAGTGATAGTAAATTGGATTCTCAAATTGTCAAAGAGAGAACATTGACACCTTTAACAGCTGTATAACTCAGTAACAAAGAAGCCTGTTTTCAAAACCTTTTGAGCATTTAATTACGTCAGAATCATTATCACTCTCCTCAAAACGGTGATGAAAAAGTGATCGAAGAGATAAAAAAATCAGAATTTCAAAGAGTAAAGAACTTGTTTCAAGGAGTTTTCTTTAATCTCAATAGTTTAGCTGTGATTAATGGAGATTCTGAAGGAAGAGTTTGGGTAGACAACAAGGAACAACCACAGTCAGGTTTACTGGTAGATAATGGCTGGAGTTCGTATTTAGCTGGAGATCCAGACAATAGGGATTTTAACAAGCATATAAGTAAAATTATTCAAGAAATCATATTTCCTGAAGCTGAGAAACTAGGTGCAGAAACAAATCCAGAGTTCAACAATAATGAATGGGTTATTTATTACGATGATGATAAATGGAACAAGAAAATTGAAGAGGATTTTGGTTTCAAAGATTATATAGAACTAAAAAGATGTCATTATAAGTTAGAAAAACTCAAGATTCCCAATTGGAGAAAACTAATAGATGTAGGGTTTTCTATGGAAAAAGTTGATTCAAATTTCTTAAAGAGAGATTCTTTGGAGAATTTCAAAGAAGTGACCAACTGGATTAAAGAAAGCTGGAAGTCAACAGAAGATTTTCTTGCTAGAGGTTTTGGATTTTGTTTAGTAAAAGATGATCTTGAAATTGTTAGTTATGGTATGGCTGACTGGGCAACAGAAGATAAGATAGAAATGGGTATTGGAACCATTTCTTCATACAGAAGAAAAGGATTTGCGACTTTGGTTGTTTCAGCTGCTATTGAATATTGCATTGAAAATAAGTTAGAACTTGGATGGCATTGTAGTGAACATAATGATGCTTCTTGGAAAACAGCTGAGAAAGCAGGACTAAAGAAGATTCAGAACTATACAGCTGCTGTTGGTTGTTTCGATGAATTTCAAAATCTTATAGAGAATTCTTGGTACAAAGCTCTCTATCTCAATCAACCCAAGGAAGGTTTGAACTATATAGAAAAAGCAGTTAAACATGAAAGAGCACAAGTTAGTCATTGGTTATTATATGCAGTAATTCTTGCTAGAAACAAAGAGCTTGGGAAATCTATTCAAATATTCAACAAGTCCATAGATTTAGGTGTAGAAAATCCTGCGAGGTTGCTAGATAATTTAAACAATCGAGATGATCTAAAAGTGCTGAAAAAAGAAAAAGAATGGGAACAACTAATAAGAAGATTAGAGCAAATAATAAGGGTAGAATCAAATCATTAGTCATCATGTTACTATTTTCTTTTTCTTTCGACGTAGCAGATCAACAAAGGCTTCAAGTCTTGTTTGAAATCCTGCTTCACCTGTATGTTCATCGATAACTAAAGATAAGAAAGGCATATCATACTCCTTACTTACTTGAGGAGCTATACTTCGGGTAATGATCTCAGGCATACAAGTAAATGGATAGAGGTGAACTAGTCCATCCCATTTATCCTTTTTATATAAGATGATATCCCCAATATTTTCTTGCGTTTCTCCACCACATCTTTGTCCTATATAGGGTTTAG
>JAEOSZ010000064.1 GCA_016840095.1 Candidatus Heimdallarchaeota archaeon | reverse complement strand
ATAAGAACTCTTGTAGTTGAGGAAGATTAAAAATAAGTGATTATTTGTTAAGTTTTTTTCAACGTCCAAATAATTACTTAGAATCATGCCTTCAGTAATTGATACTTGATTTTAGGTTAAACTATAAAAGTGGTATCAATGAAATTTCAAGATTATAATATAAATCCGCATATAAAACGTGCTCTGGATGATATGGGTATATATACTCCTACTAAAATTCAGAGTAAAGCAATACCAAGACTTCTAGATAATGGGAAAACACATATTCTTGGTCAAGCTAAGACAGGAACAGGAAAAACTTTAGCTTTTTCTATTCCAATTACTAACCAGATTAGCCCTAAATTAAAAGCTGTTCAAGCTGTTGTATTAGTACCAACACGTGAATTGTGTAAACAAGTATACAGTGTAGTTACTAAATTGAATAAGTACAGAAAATTGAAGACAGTGGAGATTTATGGTGGAGTCTCTATCGAGCGACAAAGAAGAGAAATAAAAGATGGAGCACAGATTGTCATAGCAACTCCAGGAAGACTAATGGATCTTTATAGAAGAAAGTCTATTTCTTTTAGAAATGTAAGATTTGTTGTTCTAGATGAAGCCGATAGAATGCTTGATATGGGTTTCTTACCTGATATTCAGTTCATTCTTTTTGATGCAATGAGAGATGTCTTTCCGCGGCTATTACTCTTTTCAGCTACTATGCTTAAACAGATAAGAAAAATAGCTCATCAGTTTAGTAATGGTGAAAGTTTAGTTGAGATAAATGTAAGTAAAGATGATATAACTGTAGAAAACTGCAGACAGTATTATTACAGAATCAAACCTGAAAAGAGATATTCAATATTTCTTTCTATACTAAGGAGAGAACGTCCTAAATCTGCAATTGTCTTTGTTAATACAAGGAGATCAGCAGATAAACTAAAAAAGCGTTTATCTCAAGTAAATGGACTGCGTCTAAGATTTGATACATTACATGGAGATAAGACACAAGGACAACGGGAATATGTCTTGAGAAGTTTTAGAGAAAAGAAAATTAATTGCTTGATAGCTACAAATGTTGCAGCAAGAGGACTAGATATCCCTCATGTCACTCATATTTTCAATTATGATTTACCAAGAGAAGGACCAGAAATATATGTTCATAGAATTGGTCGAACTTCTAGAATGGAAAATGAAGGTAAAGCAATTTCGCTTGTTGCAAATGAACAAATGGAAGTGCTTCGCGAAATAGAAGATTTCACTAAGAAACCCATACAAAGGTTGAATTTTGATAAAGAAAGAACAAACAAAAATCTTTCTAAATCAAATAATTCTACAAACTTTGATCAAAATAAAAAGAAGATTCCTATTACAATACCCGCTAGTGATTAAGTTGAGGATTAGTAATTATGAGTTTTTTAACATTTTTTGTTCTTAAAATACTTAATTTTAATTTGTTATTTAAATAATTATTTCTGTCTTCATTTGAAAAACATTGTTTTTTTTTAAAAAAATATGTCTATTATTATTGTTTCTAAAAAACATTTATATAATTAAAAAAATAGTATAGAATAATTAGACTTTTAGTGGTGTTTTAATCGCGAAGCTAATTTTAAGATGTTGAGATTGATATTATGAAAGAATTAAGATTGCCCAAAGGTTCGATTGATATTATCAAAGCTTTGGAGAATAGAGGGGGACTAACTCAGATACAATTAATAGATACACTAAATGACAAAAAACCACGAGCTATTAGATACACAATTAGAACCTTATTAGAAAAGGGATTAATAATTAAGCGTCCTAATTTTGAAGATATGCGTTCTTCAATAATATACATTAATGATAAAATGCAAGACTTCATATTTAAACTACTAAGAATCAATGAAATCAATTATACATGAAGAAAAATACTATTTGTATAATCGAAAACATATCTATATATAATCTATTTATTACATAGACCTAATGAAAGCTTCAATCATTTACTTTACTTCACTAGGTAGAACAAAGAAAACAGCTAAAGTTATAGGAAGTACTTTGACTAATTTCGAAGTAGACTATTTCCCATTTGAACTTCAAGGTACTTTTGGAATGAAAGTAAGTATACAAAATCAACATAATAAGGGTGATTTCTCTACAATAGAGCGAGAGTTAAGTGAACTAGAAAATATAGATCAGGATTATGATTTGATTATTTTCGGTATGCCTACTTATGGAGACAACCCTCCTAGTGCTTTTTATGAAATTGTAAAGAGAGTTAATATCAAGGAACAAAAAGTCGCAATATTTGTTACTTGCAGTATTACTGGAAAGAAAACACTTGAATTGATGGAAAAAACAATTGAAGATGCAGGAGCTAATATTATTGGTCAAGCTAAATTCAAAGGTTTCTTTAAACCTAAGCTAAGGAAAGCTTCCCAATTTGGTCATATTATTAATGAAACCCCCCTCAGTAGCTAATATATTGATATAGAAGAGTAATCTGATGGAACCAAAAAAGAATGAGTTAGAAAAGAAGGATATTGATTATCAAACGATACCAAAACTCGCAGAACAATGGTTAAAGACCGGTAAATTCATTCACTGACCAGATCCAACTTCTTCAAGAGTAGTTTTCAAAGTCATACGATCAAAAAAAATTTAAGAGAAATAGGAAAGTAATTTTTTAAAGGATAAAACTATTTTTACTGCTTTAAAAAATGTTATAGTATTGTTTTTCATATAAAGATGCTTTCTAGATATTCAGATAGTTGCTTCCTATCAAAGAATGTTAACTCTTTGTTATACTTAATCTTTTCAAAGAAAACATTCCAGTGTCCTGTAAATGTCTTAAACTCATCTATAAGGGATCTGAGCTTCTTCAAAGCATGATAAGACTTTCCAATAAAGGCATATATAAGTAGTAGATCTCTTTGAAAATTGATTGCAAGAGTATAGTTTCGATATTTTACTCTCTTTATTGATTCAGAAGTCAGAGATTCATCTAATTTGAAAACATCAACCGTTGATAAAATGCCTTGAAGTAGTTCGTTTTCTAGCTTTAAATCGTTGAATTGCTCAGAGAAAAGTGTAGAACCTTCTTTATTTAATATAAGGAAAAACTGAGGTGACTCCTTTTCATCCTCAATACTTTCATGTATAATATAATCCCTCATCATTCTATTTAGATAATCTTCTATGTGAGTAAATTCAAACCTTTCTTCCAGACTTGGCAAATATTTTGACATATCTTCCCAAGTATTTAATTGATCTAGAAGAATATCATATTCATTTGATACAACCTTAGCAAGCTTAATTATTCCTTTCTCTTCAGCAATAAACTGCGCCTTTTCTAGTAAGGATTGACTTCTTTGAATATCTAAATCAATAAGCTTTAGTTTTGACTGCAAGAATAAAGATTGAACAAGTAGAATATTTGATCTCTGTTCTTTTGCCATTTCTGATAATTTTTGAATCCTATTTTTTAACTTTCCATAAGATTCCAAATCATTAGTTTTTTGTATATTTTTAAGGTATACATCACATAAATGAAAAATTACTAAACCATTTAATTCTAAGTATGCAAGTTCTTCATCAGCAACCTCTTCTAGTAGAAGTTTAGCTTCATTCCAGCTATCATCATCTGTTTTAGTTTTAAGAAGAACAGCTTTCGCAAGATAATGGATTAGTCTGAAAATTGGTGTATCTTTCATTAGAGATAAGAGCTCAATCTGTTCAAGATTCTTGTATGCTTCTTCATATTGTTCCATTTCAATAAGAACTAAGTTCATTCGAAACAGGGTCCAAGGTAGATGACGAGTACTTACAACTTTAGATTCCTTGAAAGCTGAAAAAGATATCCTATAGTGGTCAAGTGAGAATTTAAGATCTCTTTTTAACCAATATAAATACCCCAAATCCAGAAATAAACAAGCTTTGAAATAAATATCCTCACCATCTTCTATTAATGCTTTAGTTTGAAGTAAATAGTCCAGAGCTAATTCTAGTTCTCCTTTATGCATATAAAAAACAGCTAAACTAAAAATACCTCCGGTGATTCCCCAATAATACTCGATTTCTCTAGAAATCTCTATTGATTGTTGAAGTAGTTTAATAGATTTAGTGATATCTCCAGCCCAATTATAAGTACAAGCTAGTGCATGATATGAATCAGCTAATAATTTATCATTTCCAAGTTTTTTTGAGAGTTCAATGCTTTTTTCAGAACCTTCTATTGTTTGTTCAAAACTATGAGCTTTCATATTCCGAAATATAGCCTCTCTGAGAAGATATTCAGAAGAGTCTTTATCTTCAATAGAGTCAAGTATTTGACCTGCAAGTTTGATTTTTTCCTTTCTCATTTCATATTCTCCAGCAAGAAAGTATATGTAAGGAGAAAATTCTAGAGAATCAAACATTAGGAACTTATGGTCTATCTTTTTACTTTCCTCAAAAGCTTCCTCGCTTAGTTTTATTGCTTCTGTGTATTTTGATATTTCAGAATATACTCTACTTTTTAATATACTACCCTTTATCTTTTCTATTTCCAAAATTGCTTTCTGAGATGATGTCGAATCAATCTTTTTTAGAGCTAGATTATATTTTCCTCTATCAATTAGTATTTCTATTTCTTCTAGTTCTTTACTGAAAATTCCTTTCATCTTTTACTCACAGTATTCAATCAAAATGTTATCTCTTCAAGTTTTATAATCCTTTCTGAAAACTTTCAAGAAGTAACGAAAATTTTATTTTCCAAAAGGTTTATTATATGTGTCAGATTCTAGTACACATACAGGTGGTATATCCCTTGCCAGATATAACAGATGCTGAGAAATCACAAATCAGAGAATTATCTAAGCAATATGCTACTTCACTGTGGAGAATATCGTTTAATGAAGGTTTAGTACTATATGTAAAAACAAACAACGAATTACACATACATCCTGCAAGATGGAAATACTGTTTGAAATGTGGAGAAATAAATAAAAAGGAGAAGTTGGATGCACACAAGTGTTTACTGGATGTTGAGGATTTCCCCATATTAATTCAAACTTCTTGGTATAAACTTAAAGAATTCTTCTTAACAGATCTCTACAAGAAATTCATGAAAGAAGCTGGAATAGATAAACTTCCCTCATTACCTTTGGTTACAGAAGTTTCAAGTGAAACAAAGGCAACAGAAGAGACAAGAATCTCAACAGCTGAAAAAGAACGAGTATAATTTTTCTCTTTTGTTTTGAAATTCTGCTACATTTTTGAGAAACATTTTTATATGTGTCTTGTTTTGTCACATATATATGTAACACATATGGGCACATAGGTGTGTCGAAAAATGTTTCATATCGCTTTGGAGGCAAAAAAATGAACAAGAAAAAAACTGTAATCTTTCTGAGTGCATTTTGCGTTATACTCTTTGGACTACTTCCTGTTGCTGCTGCTAATGACTACGTTACTTATGGTGAAGTTAAATCTTGCTTTAATACATTCCTAAGTGGTAAGGATAGAAAAACAACAGCTGGAAGAATTGTCCCTTGGTTTGATGGTATGACTTACTGTTATGAGGATGCTCATGGTATTTATGGGGCTATTTATGTAACTGAAGCAGTACTTGAATTAGCAGTATTCCTCATGTATTATTATTTTGGAGTTATATTCACTTATGATAATATTAACGAAGGATGTAAGGATTATTTATCTTGGTTTACTACTACTGCTACTCTGAATGGTGAACCACTGGAAATGACATATACGCCAATTAAGAGGAGTCATTGTATTGATTCCAATGGTGATCCTATGTTATGGTGGTTTAACGTTGGAACTTTATTTAAACCTGGAGTACTTGAACCTGGTGACTACCACTTAGTCACATATTATTGGATGAATCCTATGGGTTTATTCCCAGAACCAATTCCTAATTTCATTACACCACCTGATGATATTTGGTTCACAATAGTATAATAGAATGCAAAATCACCTTTTCATTTTTTTTTTCACCAAAACAAGACAAAAAAAGAGGTTAAAAACATGCCAAAATTTCTAGCAATACACCCCTTCCCAGAACCAGCTCCTGTAGAAGCTGCAACTCCTATAGGTCAAGGAGTTAAAGGATTATGTAATGCCGATGCTTACTGGGTTAAAAGCTGGGCTATCTTAAATGAAGAAGGTCATATCAAAAAGATTCTTTGTCAATGGGATGCAAAAAACATTGATGCGATAAAAGCTATAATTGATAAGATTCCGAATTTACCTACTGAAGGTATTTATCCCATAGGAATATTCCAAGCTGAAGATTTTAGACAATAGTAAATCTATTTGAAATCTTCTTTCATTTTTTTCACTTTTGTGAGAGATGAAATATGCCTGATATAACTGATAGAAAAAAGGAACTAATAAGAACAATAGCCAAAAAATACTGTTCTATTTTATCGAAGATACCTTTTGAAGAAGGAATATCACTTTACTCTGAAACTTATCAGAAACTATCTATGTCTTCTGCAAGATGGAAAATATGTCTTCTTTGTGGTGAAATAGGGTATCCTGAAACATTTTTAGAATCTAAACATAGATGTTCTTTGCTACTTTCTTATGATTTTCCGATTCTAGTTAAAACATCATGGGTAAAACTCGAAGATTTTTTCCTTAATGAGAATCATTTAGATATCTTGAGAAATAATTCAAAGAAACTATTAGAGTAGATATCCATATAGAAGAGCTTACAGCTATCAAAAATCTGAAGACTCTTGAAATTCTGAAATAAGATTGTATTTTTAAGGAATTTGCAAGGTTTTTTGTAATCTTAGCAATGCATTTGAAATGTAATGAAAGCTCTCATAGTTTATTTTACAACACTTGGTAAAACAAAAAAGACAGCAGAAGCTATAGGTCAGTCATTGAAAAATTATCAAGTGGATTATTTCGGTTTTGAATTAACAGGTGTATTTGGTCAGAAGGTTGGTATAATAGGTCAACTGGAGAAAGGGGATTTCTCCTCTATGTCAGAAGACTTATTAAAATTAGAACAAATGGATCAAGACTACGATCTATTTGTTTTTGGTATGCCAACTTATGGAAATAAACCACCAGGTGTTTACAAGGAGATTATAAAACGAGTCAATATTCAAGGAAAGCCTGTGGCATATTTTGGCACATGTGCAGGAAATGGTTGGGTTACAATGGATCAAGTTACAGCTGCAATTGAAGAAGCTGGAGGAAATCTGATAGATAAAATAAGATTGCGCGGATTCTTCAAGCCCAAACTCAAAAAAGCTGCTTTATTTGGTAAGTCGATAAATACCGCTTTAGCTAATTGAGAAGGTAAAGCTTTTACAGAAACAATAACTTGGTACTTCCCTTACTTCTCATCTTTTTGTTCTGGAAAGGCTTATATTTGTGGCAAGCTTACGTATTTTTCGTGTTTGTTAAATAGCACAGGATTTGAAATCAAAATGGATAAAGAGAAATATTACAAATACATGTTCTTATCTGGAGTACTTTATAACTTAGGAGCAGGACTGTTATTTGGTTTACTTCCTATATTTATTGCAGGTTTCCTACCAGCTTTTGGAATTGAGAATCCCCCAAGTTTAATTTTCTTACATATGGTTATAGTTCTAGTTTATGGATACGCATTAGCTTACTTCATAGCAATGAAGGATCTCTCAAAGGCAAAAAGCATAGCTTTAGTAGGTGGAATAACTAAAATAGCATTCTTTCTATTAGCAGTAATATATTTCATACTATCTCTTACTACCACAATTAGTGGCTGTGGGTGGCCTATGATATTGATACTGTTACCTGATTTAATTCAAGGCTCAATGTATCTAGAATTCTATTTTAACTATTAAGGCTTTGAATAGAACTAGACATTTTTTTTTTTGAAAAAATATACAAATGTGGTTTCTTCTAATAAGGTATCTTCTTGGATGAACGTCCTTCTTGGAAGAAAGATGTCTTTGCAGTAAAATGAAAAACCCATAATACTCAATATTTTTAATGTATAATTAACATTCAATATAGATACAATGATTATTTCTTTGCTCTTGCTAAAATAAAATAGGTTTTTTCTCCACCTCTTTCCCGAACTTCTTCGAAAATAATCTCAAATCCTGCTTCTTTAACTAAAACTAATGATTGTTCAGGTCCATAATGACTCCAAAACATTGTAGCACCGTAGTACTCCTCAACTGCTTCCCATTCAGTCCAACCTAGACTAATCAACATAGTTCCTTCTGGTTTGAGAATTCTATTAAATTTCTTGAAGAGATTTGCATGTTTTTCCTTAGGCACATGAATTATTGCATAGAAAGAAACTAGACCATCAAAGGTGTTATCGGGAAAATTTATTTCATTCATATCACTTTTTATGAAAGTTGCTTCAGGAACATGTTTTTTTGCTAAAACAAGCATTTCCTCAGAGATATCAACACCTATTACAGAAAAACCTTCATCAACAAGATATCTTGTTAATGGAACACCTGCTCCACACCCAAAATCGATAACCTTCGAACCAGGAGATAATAATTGAACAAATTCCTTGAGTTCTATAAGACTATGAAATTTACCTCTTTCTGAGTGATATATTGACGCTATTTCATTATAACCTTCTTCAACTAATTTCTCTTTCTTCATTTTGTTTCTAAGATAAGTAAATTATAAAAACCATTCTTTTTCAGAAACATCAAATTGGGACTAAATAACTGATATGTTAGTTTTTGGTTCAGGAAGTGAAGCTTTGCAGTAAAATGAAAAAAAAGAAAAAGGAATGAAATAATCATTATTTACAGTCATTTTATAGATTTCTTTCAAGCTTCTGTTCTATTAATTTTTGCAAGAGCAGAAGAGCATTTAAATGTGCGAAGTTTTGCACAAACGCTTATTAAACATCATTCTTTAATGTGAACCATGACAGATTGGGATTTTACAACAGATGTATTAATAGTAGGGTCAGGTGGAGGAGGAATGACAGCAGCTCTTGTAGCAAAGAAAGCTGGATTGGATGTGATTCTTATAGAAAAATCAGAAACCTATGGCGGATCCACAGCTCTCTCTGGAGGAGGAGTTTGGGTACCGAATAATTATCTTCTAGAGAAGAATGGTGTGGAAGATTCAATGGAAAAAGCAAGAACCTACTTGGATAATACTGTAGGTGATCGTGTTTCATCTGAATTCAAAGATGCTTATTTAGCTAATGCTCCTAAGATGATTGACTGGTTGAGAGAGAATACTATAACCAAATTCCTTTTTGTTCCTAATTACTCGGATTATCATCCAGAAAGACCAGGTGGAATCGCTAAAGGACGAGCTCTAGAAGGTAAACCGTTCAATGGAAGAAAATTGAAAAAAGATTTACAGTATCTTAACAAATTACCCTATGATGTTCCTCTTGGAATTAGTTTTTCTATCTCTGAATACCATGATTTAGGGATGATTATGTCAACTTGGGCTGGTAAATGGACAGCTCTTAAAGCAGGGATGAGAGCAATCTTTGGTTTAATAACTAGGCGTAGACACCTTACATTAGGGAATGCTCTAATTGGTAGGTTGAGGAAGTCTATGCAAGATGAAAACATTCCTCTATGGCTAAACACACCTTTTGAGGATCTAATATTAGAAAACAAAGAAGTAGTAGGAGTAATTGCGAAGAAAGAAGGAAAAGAAGTAAGAATAAAAGCTGAGAAAGGAGTCATTCTTGCAGCTGGAGGTTTTCCACACAATCTAGAAATGAGAGAAAAATATCATCCAAAACCAATTGTAACTGAATGGACATCTGCACATTCTGGAAATACTGGAGATGTGATTTTATCTGGGATGAAACATGGTGCAGCTGTTGATCTTATGGATGATGCTTGGTGGGGGCCTTCATCTAAACCAGTAGATGAATTACCTTTCTTCCATGTTGGGGAACGAGGTTACCCCGGAGGTATTATGGTTAACAAAGCAGGTAAGCGTTTTACTAATGAATCTGCAAGCTATGTAGTAGTTGTACATGATATGTATGAGAAACATTCAGAAGAAATACCTCATGTTCCATGTTACTTCATTTTTGATAAGCGCTTTAAATCGAAGTACATGTTTGGATTGATTTTCCCAGGGATGAAGTTTCCCGAGAAATATTATGAGACAGGATATGTTAAAACTGCAGAAACTCTAGAAGAGCTAGCCAAGAAAATTGATGTAAACGGAAAGAATCTTGTGGATACTGTTAATCAATTCAATGATTTTGCTAAGAAAGGGAAGGATGAGGATTTTGGAAGAGGAGATAGTGCATATGATAACTACTATGGAGATCCAAAAGTAAAACCAAATCCAAATCTATATCCATTAGAAAAACCCCCATTCTATTCTGTTGAATTTGTACCTGGAGACTTAGGAACTAAAGGTGGTCTAGTTACAAATGAACATGCTCAGGTTTTGCGCAAGAATGGTTCAATAATTGAAGGACTATATGCAGTTGGTAACAGCTCTTCCTCTGTAATGGGAAATAGCTATCCCGGTCCAGGAGCAACAGTTGGTCCAACGATGACATTTGGATATATAGCAGCAAATCATATCTCAAAAAAGAAATGAGAGAAAAGGATTCAAAACCCACTCTCCTCCCTTTTTCTAGTTTTAATTGTCTTTGTGTTCCTTCCCTTTAAACCAGCTTCTGATTTCTGCATTTACTCTGGATTCCTTCTTAGTTAAACCAATAATCGCTAGAAGTAGAATTAATCCAACAATTATTAAAAATAAAGCACCCAAACTTGCAGCTATCCATAATGGAGCAAATACCCAAACCCATGCCCAATCTATCACATGTGTTAGTTTTAGTATGAGGAAAGTTACCCAAAGAATTGTAATTATTCCTATTCCACCACTGGAATTTGTACGTTTATTAGCCATTTTCAGGTAATTATCTGTAATCCAGGTATAAAAAACTAAGTTAATTGTTTCTATAAAATCAATTGAGGCAAATTGTATTAATTATGAAAAAAAATAGAAGAAGAGGTTTTTATTGATTAAGATGTTTTGATTCTTCTCTTCCTAATTACTACAAACGAAGTTAATGCTACAGCTGCACCAAAACCTCCTGCTAATCCAACAATTAACCAGATGTAAGGATTAGATGGATAATCGGTATTATCGTTAGGATCTGTTCCAGCATCAACCTCTTCTTTATCCGTATAGCCATCATCGTCAGAATCTTCGTCATTAGGGTCTGTTTCGTGAGTTTCTATTTCTTCACCATCATTCAAGCCGTCAGAGTCGCTGTCAAAATTGAAGGGATCAGTGAAATATATCATTACTTCGTCAAATTCAATAAGATTATCTCCATCAAAATCTCTAACTGGATAAAGATCAACACTTCCAATATCACTCTCAATAGAATACGTGCCTAAACCATTCCAATCTGAATAATAGTTCCCAATCTCTAAAATCTCATTGTACCATTTTATATTTATACAGCTCCAGTCACTTACAGGATAAGCTGATAAATCTCCTAAACTGATGAAGATATTGTAATATAGGGTCACATTTTCACACATATCAAGTTCTACAGCTAGTTGACTTCCTTCCGTTAGTACAAAACAACTGATTATGTTGAATGTTGCTTCTAGATTATCTACTTGATCACAATACACACTCTCAGATGTAGAATTAAATATGGTATTATTATGAATTTGAATGTTATTTGACATACCACAATCTATTCCTTGATAGAAATTAGCCATGTAATTGTTCTGAATAATTGCATTATGTACATCCCACATCTCTGTACCATCATCATCCCCATTCCAGTTACAATTTTCAACCAAAACACCATCGACATTAAATAGTTGTATTCCGTTTCTTCCTGTTACATTTACGTTTCTTACGGTAACATCTGTGCAGTTATAGACCTGTACTCCAATGTTAACATTATTCATTTCATATCCTTGAATAATCATATCCCTTGAATTTAATAGATATATCTGACCATATTGGTTCCCAGTGATTGTTTGTTCTGAACGTCCATTAATAAAAGCATAGGGTTTTCCATTTACAATATTGTTCTCAAATACATTACTCAAAATCTTCTCCACAAGATCGTTGTAAATATTAAATCCTGCCCCAATTAGCACATTGTTTTTGATTGTAGAGTTCACTAGACTATTTATTATAACAGCTGAAGAATCACCATAAACAATATTGTCTTCAAATATGTTGTCTTCATTTCGAATATTAATTGCAGTATTGCTAAATGGTCCAGTAATATCAAGGACGTTCTTTGTAAAGTTCAATCCCTTACTGAAAAGAGAGCCTTGTCCTGCTCTAAGGGTGCAATTATAAACTGTCATATAGTGAGAATTGATTGATCCTAGCGAAAGTCCTCCTTCAATAGTACAATTGATAATTTGAGATACCCCTGAGGTAACACCAGTTAGGTAAACTCCATATGTACTCCCTTTACAATAAGAGTCTCTAAGAATGAAATAGGATGTAACATAATTGAATTCTAATGCTAGAGAATCAGTTGTATTGATATTCATATCTTCAATGATATACGGATCACTTACTGAGCTTCCGGTTCCTGAGGAGCTATATGAGGCGATATTTGCTTCTGTAATTTGTATTCCTGAAGATGAAACTAGATTTATCTCTGTACTATGTTTTTGCTCTACATTCATACCTGTCAAAGTATTACTTGAAAGTTGAAACAATAGAAGTAAACTAAAAAATATAACAAAATATTTTCTCAATGTTGATTTCTTTTTTCTTCTGTAATTCATTGATTATACAATACTCCAATCCTACTATTAAGTCTTTATGGGATATTAACAAGCAGCAAATTGAAGCTCAATTAAGAAGATTTAAACGAAACTTACAAAAATGTTCAAATGACTAGAAGTTGGTGATATTTTGAAAAGATTTGAAGCAATACCCCCTAAAACAGTAGAGGAACCTGCGTCTAGACTATTCAAAGAAAGGAATGAGAAGATCAGAGAGATGTCCTTTTTAGGAAGAGGGGAAGCTTCTGCTGTTTTCAAAATTATCACCGAAAATAACACCTATGCATTGAAAACAGCTCTTTATCCTGAACGAACTCAGAAAATCCTTAATGAAGCCAAAATTAGACAGAATTTCATAGATAAAGGGGTGCAATGTGTCCCTGCTCCTAGATACTCTGATCAACAATTTTTCAAAAATGGTGCAGTTGTATTTGATTTTGCTGAAGGTGTTCATTCAGATTACAATGATGTAGAAACTGTCAAAAAAATGGCTCTGTGTTTAGCTGATATTCATAATGTAGAATACGAAATAATCCCAGATGGATTAGACCAGATGAAGAAGAATCATCAATTCTTAAAGAAAATAATGAGTCATATTGAAACTGATTATCCTCATCTTATGAATGCTAAAATTTCTGAAGCTTTTTCGCTTGCACAGGAAGAGTATGAAGAACTTCTGGATGAGAATAAAGAGTTATTCTGTTTAGGAATATCAGGAATTTTACATGGAGATTTAGGAGGACATTTTGTCACAGACCCATCTGGTAAAGTTTGGTTGGTAGATTGGGAGAACTCCGAATATGGAGATATAGTCGAAGAGATTAGCACGTTTATTTTCTACAGTGGTATGAAGGAAGAATTGCAAAAAGTTTTTTTCATCGAATATAAAACCCACTTTCCTCCAGCTCGTGATTTAGATATGGAAAAATTGGGTTATTTCTATGTTTTTCCTATACCTGCTTTTAATGTATGTTGGGGAATTGATCAGTTGCATACTAATCTAATTCACAAATTAGAACCAGAAAGAAAATTAGTAGATATAAATAAATCTGCTAAGAACTGGAAAAATTCCTTCTCTGAATCAACTGCTTCTCTAATTGAAGAAGGTGTAAATGATTTGACATTGAAACTGATAAATGAACACAATCTTTGTCTTTAGTAACCAACGTCTATAACTCTTCAATTAGTCTTCTTTATAGAATTCATAAAAACTCTTTTTGATCCAGTTGAGCATTGTATCCATGAATTTCAAGGCTTTATATTTCTGAGATTTTGCTTCGATGATTTGATAAGCTCTTTCAATCTGTCCAATCCTAGGTAATTCTATATCTTCCATGGATTTACCATCTTTGATCTCAGAAATTATGAAGGATTTTAACGAATTAAAAAACTCTATTTGACCATCTAAATATTCTTGGGGATTCTTAATAACCTCTCCATGACCAGGAACTATGAAGTCCAATTTCATTGATTTGAATTTCTTAAATGCACCAAGACATTCCTCTGGATTTCCAGTTTTTCGAGGACTAAACTGATAGATTCCTAGGAAAGGCAATCCTAAGTTGATTGTTTCCTCAAAAAAGAGATCACCTGCAAAAAGAACTCTTTCTTCTGGAACATAAGCAACACTTGATCCTAGACTGTGACCAGCAACTTGATGAAATTCAACCATAATGTCTTCTTCAAGTACTAGTTTATCATCAAATGTTTCTACTGTCCATTTACTGAAGCTAGTACTTTTAGGCATGTTTTCTTTACACTTCTGACTAATGAGCAAAGTAGAAGAATCTCTAAAAGCAATCATTCCACCACGATGATCACTATGTGCATGAGTCAAGAATAAATATTTGATTGGAAGTTTGAAGTAATCTTCTAATTGTTTTCTGAAACCTTGACCAATTTCTAAAGGATTTCCTGAATCAACTGCTATGGAATACTTACCTAAAGAAATTGCACCTACAACACATGATCTTGTAGTCATTTGGATTGTTGTATCTACTGCAGTATGTTTTGTTAGTCTTTCCAGATTGAACATAAAAATCATTTACATTTAGTTGGTAAATTTATATTTTTTGTGTTGATTAAATCATTCAGCTTAAATTTCAAAGAAAGGGTTCAACCTCTTAACTTTATAGCTATACTTCTTCCAGTCAAAGCTTAAAAAGATTATATGAATGTCTCAACTTCTGCTAATCTGAAAAAAAATGTCTTCAAATATAAAATATGGGATCAGTTTAATTCATTTCAACGAACTATCGGATCCAGAAACTGTAATTGAGTTAGCTATTGAAGCTGAAAAAGCTGGATGGGATGGAATTTTTCTACCTGATCATTTACTATATGATAAACAACAAATCTATCCTGTAACTGAAACATGGATTTTATTGAGTGCAATAGCAGCTAAAACAAATAGAATTAAAATAGGAACAGGAGTTGCTGCACTTCCTCGCTATAATCCTTGGTGGTTTGCTAAAATGAGTGCCACCTTAGATGTACTTTCCAAAGGTAGATTGATTCTTGGACTGGGTTTGGGAGGTCCTGAAGCTGAATTTGAATCATTTGGTGAAGAGTATAATCTAAGAATCCTTGCACAAAAAATGGATGAGAGTTTAGCTATAATTGAGGGTCTTTGGACTGGAGAACCATTTTCATTTTCCGGAAAACATTATACAGTTAAAGAAGCAGCTTTCTTACCCAAACCTACACAATCTCCTCGCATACCAATGGTATTTGGTGGAATGTGGCCTACTAAGAAACCCTTCATAAGAGGTGCAAGATATGATGGAATAATGCCTATTCACAAGAATTTCCCTCAAGATCTGACAGTAGATGAATTGAGACAAATTATTTCTATAGTAGAGGAAAATCGTGAAACTGATGATTCTTTTGAAATTATGATTTTTGGTACAGGTTTCTTCAATCCAGAAAAAAGAATTGAACAAATAGAACAATATATTGATGCTGGTATAACATGGTGGCTAGAGCATGTTAATACTTTGATGCAACCTTCAGTAGATGCTATGAAAGAATGGGTAAAATTAGGTCCTCCACGATCTTAAATTTCTTCTTTTCTAGTCTTCTGTTGGTAAACCAGGAGCACTGCTACTTGAAACAGCTGTTTCAATTCCCCCTGTTATTTTTTCTGAATAATCTGATCCCATTAACCCTCTGCTTTTTGAGTAGATGAAACCAATTACAATTGTAATTGTGAGTATTCCAGAACTTGCTAATAAAACATACATTGGCAACACATATTCTGCGATTAGAGATACTATCCCCATACCTAACAGTTGTGCAACTCCTTGAAGTAATTGTTGAGTTCCAAAAACTCTTCCTTGTAACTCATAGGGAACAGATTCTTGAATGAGCGTTGAAGATGGAACATTGATACAAACAGACATGATACCATAACTAAACATGATAATAGCCATTACAGGAAGATTTCTCACTACAGCAAAGATGTACATAGATATTGTTACTGCTATAAATGTGATATTCAAGACCAAAATCTTACGTTTGATTTTACCTATTTTCATTAGAACTAAGGCCGTAATGATTCCTGATGCTCCCATCATTGCTTGCAAGATTCCATACCATTTTGCTCCTACTCCCATTTCACCTTGAAGTATAACTATGAATAGAACACTTATTGCTCCAAACGAGAACGTTAGAAAAGAGAATATTATTAACATGTAAGTAATTTTTGGATATTTCAAAGTAGTTCTATAGCCTAAAGCAATATCTTGACCAAATTGTTTCAACTCTTGTCGTAGATTCTGCGTTTTTTCTCTATTAACTTCTGGAGGTTTCTTTCCAATAACTAAGATGACTCCAATAAGAATGCCCGATACTGCAAAAGTACCTGCGTCAAAAATAAAACTCAATAGATAACTTCGAGCTGCTAACAAACCTGCTAGAACAAATCCAAAGATGGTTGCAATTTGAAAAACAGATGAACCAACTGAATTTGCAATTAGTAGATTCTTTTTCTTTACAATTAATCTAGTATAAGCATTTCTTGATGGGAAGAAGAATGCAGCTGATGAAGAGTTAATGAAGCAAAGAATGAACAAAGGCCATAAGACATGAAAATAGTTAGGAGCAGTTGGTTGAAAAGCAAGTGAGCCAACAGCTGATGCTTGTCCTAGAGCCATTTTCATCAATGTTAATTGTTCTTTAAACAGGTAGATTACTACAAAACCTACTGAAGCAAGAGCACTTATGATATTAGAATACAACATAATTTTTCTTTGATCAAAACGATCTGCTAATGCTCCAGCTAAAGGTGCGATAATAACAAAAGGCGATAACCAAATTATTGAAAGTATGCCCATAAGAAGTGGGCTGCCAGTTAGTTCAAAAACAAGAAATTCTATAGCTAAACCAGAGATTGCTCTGCCGATATTTTCAATAAACTGTGCTGCAAAAAGAACCATAAACGTTGTATTTGTGAGTACTTGTCGAACTGATGGTTTATCTTCTTGAGAAATGATTTCTTCTGTAGCCATAGTTGAGTCAGCTCAAGTTCTTCTTCAGTTTTGATTTCATTGAAACTGATGTATTTATCTATTTGCATTAAAACTGTCAAACAAAAAATGTGAAAAAGAGATGTTAGATTCTACAGAAATCTCTCTGCTACTTCGGCAATTTCATCTAATTCTGCCTTGCTAAGACTGAAAGTCATTGCTCCAGCTGCTTCCTTGGCTTGGTAAGCTTTTGTAGCACCAGGGATAGTTATTACAGTATCTCCACTATAAGATACTAACCAATTGAGAGCTACTTGACCAGGAAGAACTTCATATGCTTTACTTATTTCTGTCAATGTTTCCACTAATGGAATACTTTCTTCTAAATTCCTCTTAGCAACCATTCGGTAGAAAAGATTCTTGTTCTTCATTACATCAGGATTATTGTGAAGTTTTCCAGTTAATAATCCTCCAGCAAGAGGTGTATAAGCTGTGATGGTAATACCAAGTTCTTTAGCAGTGTCTAGAATGCCATCAGTTTCAATGTTTCTTCTAACAAGGCTATAATGAACTTGATTGGCAGCTAAGGGAAGACCTAATTTCTCTAATTCTTCGTGTGCTTTGCGCATTTTTTTAGCATTATAATTGCTAACACCTACTGATCTGACTTTTCCTTGTTCTACTAATCTAGCAAGTTCTTTCATTTCAGTTTTAATAGATGAAAAGCTGATAGGTTGATGCACCATATATTGATCAATAGTGTAAGGCTCAAGATACTTGATACGTTTGTTGATAGTTCTTCGCATGTTTCTTGCTCTTCTTAATATTGGAGCCCACTTTGTTTCAATGATTACTTCTTCATCTTTGATATCATTAGCTTTCAGAGCTTTGGCTAGATTTGTTTCTGATCTGCCAAAACCATACATCTCTGCGGTGTCGAAGAAGTTTATTCCTCCAGCAAATGATTCTTTGATGATGTCATTCATGACTTCATCTGTAAGATCAGGTGCCATGCGACCCATTATTCCTTTTCCTGACATCCACATCATTACGCCAATACCTATAGGTGATATTTTTATGTCTGTTTTTCCAAGTGTTCTTTTTTCTAACATTTTGTCTCTACTTGGAGAAAATATATCCTCTTCTTATGTTTTTGCCATTTGTAAAAAAATATAA
The DNA here is from genome assembly GCA_016840095.1 of Candidatus Heimdallarchaeota archaeon. Lineage (GTDB taxonomy): Archaea > Asgardarchaeota > Heimdallarchaeia > Heimdallarchaeales > Heimdallarchaeaceae > UBA460. The sequence goes on along the minus strand of JAEOSZ010000064.1, from coordinate 5,730 downwards.
ATTGATTTATTTCTAGAAGATGAGAAGCAATGTCAAAAAACAAGTGGAAATTTGAGAATATACCTAATCAAACAGGAAGAATAGCTATAGTAACTGGTTCTAACAGTGGAACTGGTTTTGAAGCTGCCAAAGCACTTGCTAGAAAAGGTGCTAATGTTATTATGGCTTGCAGAAATTTAGAAAAAGCTGAAATAGCTAAAAATGAGATACTTTCTGATTATCCTGATGTAACACTTGAAATTATTCAATTAGATTTATCTGATTTATCTTCTGTAAGGAAATTTGTTGACAAATTTAACGAAAAGTATGACAAACTAAATCTCCTAGTAAATAATGCTGGAGTAATGATGCTCCCAAAAAAAGAAGTATCTCCAGATGGATTCGAAATGCAACTTGGTACAAATCACTTTGGACATTTTGCTCTAACTGGTCTACTACTTGATAAAATGGTAAGTACTGAAAGTTCTCGTGTAGTAAACATGAGTAGTACTGCTCATTTGTTTGGAACCATTGATTTTGATGACCTGAACTGGGAAAAATCCTATAATAAGACAGCAGCTTATGGCAGAAGTAAACTGGCTAATCTACTATTTACCTATGAACTAAACAGAAAGCTTCAAGCTGCAGGGAAGCAAACAATAAGTACGGCAGCACACCCTGGATGGACAGCAACAAACCTTCAGAGACATGTTGGTTTTCTGAAATTCATGAACAATATCATAGCAATGAAACCACCTAAAGGTACACTTTCAATATTACGTGCAGCTACTGATCCAGAAGTTAAAGGTGGAGAATATTATGGTCCTACCAAGCTTATGGGTAATAGAGGTTATCCTGAGAAAGTAAAATCTAGCAAGAAATCTCATAATTTAGAAGATGCAAAGAAACTATGGGAAATATCGGAGGAACTAACAGGAATAAAGTTCGAGATTTAATCAGAAAAACTAAAAAATACATAATTAAGAAAACAATGAGGACGATATGAGCTCTAAGAGAGAGAACTTCCGAAAATGGTGGTTTATACCTAGAAAACCTAGTGAAGATGAAGAGCATCGTCATGTTTCTTTTCTAGAACTTTTTTATGATTTAGTATATGTAATAATAATAGCAGAAATTGCTCATGCATTAGCTATTGATATTAGTTTAATCAATATAGGTAAGTTTGTATTTCTGTTTGTTATAATCTGGTGGGCATGGTTGAATGGTTCTCTCTATCATGAACTTCATGGAAGAGATGATTTACGAACAAGATTTTTTACCTTTCTACAGATGTTTGCTGTTGTAGGAATGGCAATTTTTGCACATAGTGCAATCGGTGAGGGAGCTATGGGGTTCTCTCTCTCTTATGCAGCTTTTCTCCTCATTGTAACTTATCTGTGGTGGGGAACAGGACGTCATGATCCTGTCCATCGTCTACTGTCAACACCTTATTCTTTGGTTTTTGCAATTGTTACTATTATTTTCATTGCTTCAGCTTTTATACCTCATCCTTGGTATTTGATTACATGGGGTGTAGGTTTATTCCTTAGCCTACTTCTACCTTTTGTCTTAATGTTCTTAAGTAGAAATAATCCTGAAATGCAGGAAGAGATGACAAGAAGTTCTTTCAGAAAACCTTCTGGTGTTGAAAGGTTTGGTTTATTTACGATAATAGTATTAGGAGAGGTCATTGTTGGTGTTATTAGCGGTATTGATGCTCATCATCTAACATGGTTAATAGGGGGAGCTACAGTCATAGGGGTATTGATAGCAATAAGTTTGTGGTGGATATACTTTAGTTTCGTTGCTAGAAGAATGCCGAGACTTGAATTAATACGAAATTTCGGTTGGGGTTATCTTCATTTACCATTAACTATTAGCATTGCAGCAATAGGACCTGCTATAACAAATGTAATAGTTCACAATGAAGAGATTTTGAGCACTGAAGTCAGATGGCTATTTGTTGGAGCAACAGCTGTAGTACTTCTCAGTATTGCTATTATGACATCAACTCTTCAGATACCTGATTACCGTAAGCAGCTATTTCTAAGAGGTCGTATAATCCATATTGTTACAGCAATTTTACTTCTTATCCTAGGGATTTTTGAGATGAATTCTGTGCTGTTTATGGGAATAATTGCATTACTGCTAGTTACTCCTATTTTTTGGGGGATAAAAGCGTGGATTGCAATACTAACTAAACAAGAAAGCAAGTAAAGAAAAGAAAAAAAAGAAGAGAATTTTATCATTTCTCTTGTAAGAATGGAAATTTGATAATACCTTTTCTTGATAAGTAGAACACTCCTATTCCCGCTGGAATACCTAGTCCGAATAGTAGTCCTAGAACTATAGCTAAAACTCTTCCTCTTCCTGGGTAATCCTTTGGATCAAGAGGATCTGTACCTTCTTGAATTTCTGTATAATCATCGAAGCTATCTCCATCAGAATCTTTTTCAAACGGAGAAGTGCGATACACCATTACTTCATTGAATTCTGTTAAATTATCCCCATCTATGTCTATCCATGGATAAAGGTCTATTTCTAAATCTCCTGGTATTGTATATGTGCCTGTTCCATTCCAATCTGAGTAGTGATTCCCTACTTCTAGTGTTTCATCATACCACATTATATTTGTAGAACCTTCACCAAAAACAGCTGATTCAGAGTTATTCCCTATGTTAAGGAATACATTGTAGTAAATTGTAGCATTTTCCATACTCCAGAAATACATCGCAAATTCAGATCCTGGATTTTTTACGTCTATGGTTATGATGTTAAATTTCATTTCCACGTTGTAACAATCAATGAGATATACTCCAAATTCTCCTATGTTTAGAAGAGTATTATTGTATAACTTCAATCCATCTACTAATTCGCAATCTATTCCATATTCTGCTCCTCTCACAAAATTATTCAGAAGTGTTACATCCTCTACTGTGTCTAATTGTATACCATCATCAAATGTTTCGAGATTAGAGTTTTCAATTGTAATCCCTTTTGAATTTCTAATGTCTATACCATCGTCTCCTGAGATGTGTGCTCCTCTCACAGTTATGTCAGTACATAGGTGAATTTGAATCCCTAGGTTTAGATGATCTGATTGTGCATTTTCAATGATTGTATTAGTTGAATTTACAATATAGACTTGTGCGTGATTTTCTGCGTTAATGATCTCATTATTCCTATTGAAATAATAGCCAAATGATTTTCCATTTATGTAGTTGGTTGAAATAGTATTAGTTGCAGCATACTCTGCAGATTCTGTGTAAAACCAGAATCCAGCATTGTACAAATTGTTATATCTCACAGAACTATTAGTAATACTAGATGCACTGAAATATGAGTAATTTCCATAAAAGTTATTGTTCTCTACTATATTACTATCCTGCTCAATATTCATCACAGAACCACTCCAACTCCCAACGTAATATACATCATTGTTTTGGAAAGTAAGTCCATATCTAAAGTTTGGTGCTTGAGTAAATTTGAGTGTACAATCCTTGATTGTTAGATATTTTGCATTAGCTCCACCAATGGCTAAAGCTGCTTCAATAGTACAGTTAACTACAGTAGCTTCTCCATTAGTGATATCATGTATATAGACTCCATATGTGCTTCCAATGAGATGTGAATCTCGCAGTTCATAAAATATTCCTGCTGAAACCCCATTAAAATCTACACCAAGAGAATCTGTTGTATTGATGTAAAGTTTATCAATGATGTATGGATCATTTATTGCTCCAGTTCCTGAAGAACTATAGGTTGCTATATTGGAGTCATTTATTACAATCCCAGATGTAGAATAAGCATTTATTTCTGGAGATTGAAAGTTCTCATTTTGTATCGCTTTACCCCCATTGTTTGCAAATTGAAATGAGAATGCTATGATTAGAAGACAAGTTAACCCTATCTTCAATGTCAGATTTAATTTCTTTTTAGATGTCATTTTGTAAAAAATACTTAAGTTAGTCTCTTAAACTTTTACATAATCTTATGCGATTGTTTGAAAAATTGAATGGGAAAACTATATAAACTTTCTTTGGTTAGCTACTAGCTTGAGTCAACCATTTAGTAACTCAAAGGTGAAAAATATGAAAAAAACTGTATATGTTTGTTTATCCCTCTTCTTGCTTTCTTTCTCCACCTTCACAGTAACTGCTCAACCCCCTGGTTGGAATGATATTTCTGATATGAGTTTCTCTGATAAGATAGTTCCAGGTACAGAGATAACTTGGAGGCTTGAAACTTTTGAAACTAACGATCCTGAAGCAGAAGATTGGGAGATAGTTGCTGGTCATCCTATTAATGTAGGAGATTTGTTTAAACTCAATGTAACTGAAGATCCGGATACTTTAGGACTTACTCACCCCGTGGATTTATTCTTAGCAGGTGTATCCTGGTGTGATTTTTATCTGAACGATGTTTGGATGACAGACAATGTTACCGATATTGATTGGTTTGATTGGGGCCAGAGTACAGAGATTATTATTTTATATATCTTCCCAATAACAGTAACTCTTCCAACAGGTCAAGAGAACTTCTTTGAATACTTGCATAATTACTTAAAAGATTTAGATTTAGGTGATGATGGTACTGTGAGTTCCAAACTAACTGATACTACATTAACTATTGAAGAGAAAATTAAAATTAGGATTGAACTTTTCTTTGGATCTTATACTAAGGATTTTAACTTAAAAATTGTGTTCAATCTTGAGTGGGGAGTTGCTGTATTGATAGATATGGAACTAAAAGAAGATGATGTAAAAACTAGAGTAGTCTTAGAAACTGGATTAGAGGAAATCGCTGTACCCTTTGAATGGATATATGGGTTGTTTGCCCTTCTGATAATGGGTTTAGTAACAATTGGAAAGAAGAAATAATTTTTCTTCAATTTTTTCTAAATATAGTTTTCGAGTTAAAATCCTTACTCTATTAAACATCTATTTATTTTTTCAACATCACTTCAGCTCTTAATTCTGAGCTTTTGTCTTCTCTGTTTAACACTTTAAATTCACTCAAAAATTTGTCCATTCTTCTTTCTTCATATAACTGATGGAACCTTTTGCAACAGATATAAATGCACATCCATTTGGTTTGAGTATTCGTTTTATCTCCTTAACAGCTAATTGTTGATGTTTTGGTGTCATTTTGTAGTAAGATTCAAACACTCGTCTCTTAAGCTTTGAGATAATTTTTCTTTGATATAAAAAGAAGAGAAGAGGAAAAACAATTACTTCTTGATTTTTCCTAGAAGTTTCCGTGCAACTTCTTGTCCTTTAGTAGTACGAGCGAAAAACACTAAACCAAACGGAATACCAAGTCCAAAGATAAGACCTAGAACTAATGCTAAAACCCTACCTTTTCCAGGATAATCTTTTGGATCTAAAGGATTAGTACCTTCTTGAATTTCTATAAAATCGTCAAATCCATCGCCATCAGAATCTGCTTCAAATGGGTTTGTATGGTATATCACTACTTCTGCATTTTCAGTTAGACTATCTCCATCTATGTCTATGAATGGATATAGGTCTATACTCCCATCTCCTCCTGGAATATTATACGCTCCTGATTGATTCCAATCTGAGTAATGATTCCCTACTTGCAATGTTTCATTGTACCATTTGATGTTCGAGGATCCAGCTCCTGCGACTGGAGATTCTGTATTATTTCCTAAGTTTATGAACACATTGTAGTAGATAATTACATCAGTACATCCCCAGAGTACCAATGCTGGTTCATTTCCAGCATCTT
>JAEOSZ010000141.1 GCA_016840095.1 Candidatus Heimdallarchaeota archaeon | reverse complement strand
CCTCACTTCTTTTAGCAAAATCATTATAAACAAAATTCTGAACTTATTCTCTATGAGAAAAGAACTAGAGATTGAAAAGATGGTTAAATTTCCTTATTTTATAATTCACACCTATTTTAACAGACACAGTAATCTTTGGTTCTCTAGTGACATCGAAGGACCTGACAAAACTTTTGAAGTTAATCTCGAAGATTTTTCTTATAAACTATTTCATGAAAGTTTTGGCTTAAATTATCTAACTCCTTTTCTTTGGTTGGAAGAAAATAAAAAACTACTAATAAACAGAGATAAAGAGGGTGATGAACAATTTAACGTTCATCTATTTGACTTTGAGAAGAATGAAGAAATAAAATTAACCGATACTCCTAACAACAAAGAATTCTTCCTAGATATCAGTCCTGACAGAAAATACATCTTGATAAGTTCAAATAGAAATAAAGCCGATAATCTATTCAAATTAAATATAGTGACAAAAGAAATCACTCAATTGACCTTCCATGATTTACCAACTCCAGCAGGAGTAGTATGGACTCCACAAAACATCATTTATTATCCTGCTAGAACAACAGAAAACAAACTAAACACGGATATTTGGATGATAAACTCTGATGGTTCTAATAATAAACAATTATTGCATCTCTCTGAGGATTCACTAGATTATGTTTATGATAAATCAGATGATGGCGAATTATTACTAATTTGCACAAATGCAAAGGGAGCTGATCAAGCTTTAATATACAATACCCAAACCAATGAAATCAGCTGGTTTGGTGGAGAACAGCTTCAAGAACGAGGTATGCAAATTAGTAATGATAAAAGGAAGTTGCTAGTTATTAGAGATGAAGCTATTAGATCTTATCCAGTTATTTATAATATTGCAACCAAAGAAGAGATTATTCCCGATATTCCAGGTGTAATTCGTAGAGCTCAATTTGCAGGAAACGACAAATATCTGTTTTACAGTCGCTCTGATCCACAAATACCTAATATCCTAGCATTATATGATTTAACCAAAAATGTGGAAATTCCTGTTATTATTCCCGATTCTGAATATGTAAAAGAGGATTTTTATGAACCTGAATTCATCTACTATGCCACTTTTGATGAGAGAAAGATAGGGGCAGTCCTCTATAAACCTGATATAGAGAGTGGAAAAAAATATCCTGCACTAGTTTTAGCACCAGGTGGACCTGGAGGAAGACTTCAATGGGACTTTTATTCTTTCGCACAAGCAGCAGTTAATCAAGGATTTGTCTTGATATCTCCTCATATTAGAGGTTCATTTGGTTATGGGAAAGAGTTTAGAGATTTGATCAATTTTGACATAGGTGGAGGAGATGCAAAAGATTACATCTATTCAAAGAAATATCTGGAATCACTTGATTATATTGATAAAAATAGAATTGGTATTTATGGTGGTTCTTATGGAGGATACATGACTTATCTTCAATTAACTAAGTATGCGGATGCAGGTTGGAATGCAGGGGTAGCACATGTGGGAATAACAAGTTGGAAAACAATGTATGATGCTAGTATGCCAGCTTACAAAAACTGGATAGAAGGATTGTTTGGAACATATGAAGAAAACAAAGAATTATGGGAAGATAGGAGTCCGCTAAATTTTGTAGAACATATTAAAGCACCAATATTAATGATGCAAGCGGTTAATGATCCACGTTGTCCGACTGGTGAGTCAAGACAATTTCGAGATAAACTACTTCAGTTAGGTAAGAAAGAAGGAGTTGATTTTGAATATTTTGAGATTGGAGGAGAAGGACATAAGATTGCAGGGCAAGAAGCTAGACTAAGATATGACAAAATGACACTAGAGTTCTTTATGAAATATTTATGAAATACATAAAAGCAATAAATTGAGTGAAATAAAAAACCTCCAAAGAACACAAGAACCCCGAGAATATCTTATCTACAGAAATAGAGAATATAAGGGTTGGAAATCATAGTGAGTAAAAGGAAGTAAAATTGCGCTTGATTTCTTAGTTTATTTCTTTAAGACTAATTCTACCTTTTCTATTAATTGTTCCATTTCTTGTCTTATAGCAATCTTAGCTCTTGTTTCATCGCTTCTATTAATAGGATGTTCTAGTCTGTTCTTCATTCTATCAATTTTTTTACACATATTGAAGATTTCAATTAGCTCTTTGTACCAGTCTTTCATCCCATAGATTTCAAAAACATGAACATTTGTATAGAGAAAAGTAAAGAAGTCTTCGAACTCGTCTGTTATGCTTAT
>JAEOSZ010000011.1 GCA_016840095.1 Candidatus Heimdallarchaeota archaeon | reverse complement strand
TCAGAGAGAAAAATTGCTAGGCAAGAAATAGGAGATATTCATGAGATCTCCTTAGAAGAAGGAAAACAGGAGGGACTAATTTATTGCGTAACTAGTACCTGGGAAAAGAGATATTTCAGGAGAATTAAAAATCTTACACTGACAAATGAAACCATATTCATTATTGTTCTTGATATAAGTAGAAGCGTCAAAGACAACAAGATTCGTTATTGGCTAAAAAGCCTACGCAGAAGATTTCCTAAGGCAGAAATACTTCCGATTATATCACATATAGATGTCAGTGAAACCAGTAAAGGGCTTCAGAGAACAAAGGATAAGAAGAAAATGGAGTCCTTATTCAGAAAGTATGGAGAAAATGTTCTGCCAGCTGTAAGAGTCTCAAATGAAACTGGAGAGAATATATCAGAAGTACGAAATGTTCTACAAGAAAAACTAACAAATCTTTAGAACATACTATTTTTACTTTGAAGCTTGAATAGTTAAAAGAAAAAAAGGTTAAACAAAGGGTTTTCTGCCTGAACAGGAAGGAACTTCTAACTCAACACTTCGGGGTTTTTACGTACTTCCTTAGAAGAATTACTAGAATCCCTAAGAAACATGGAATAGACATTGAAAAGACAATCGTACTTGTTGGAGTTGAAGAAGTTTCAATAGGAAAAGTAAAGTTTTCATTAGCTCCAGTATGTACTACATTGATATCTGAACCATTTACTTGAATAATTGAAGGATAATGAATGTAACTATGTTCTCCAGAACTATCATCAAAGATAGTCCATATAGTAAAATTTCCATCAGGAAGAGAACTGAGAGTATTATTTACTGATATTTTAAAACGAACATATCCTTCAGTAATCCCTGGATCAAAATAATGGGTAGTAAAAGCATTACCACAGAGTTCAGGTCCCCGTATAGTACCTGATAAGGTTTCATTTTCGAAAGACAAGATTCCTGTATAAAAAACTAAACAAGTCGTTGAAGAAGTAATAGATAACGTTTGAGTATAATTATTGATTATCTCCAAAGTACCATCAAATTCGAATAAAGTTTGATTGGGATAATTCTCACGATAAATAATTGTAGGTGGGAGGTTAATTAATGATATTCTTGAAAAGATAGTGTAACCTGAAAGTGCAGCTTGAGTAAATAGTAAGTGACTTGAAAGGAAAATAAATACAAATACACAGCATGATGTAATCTGTTTTCGAGCTCCTTTCATCTAGAAAACTAAGTAAGAATTACTTATTTATCTTTCGAACTTCAGGAAAAAATGAAGGTTAACCCTAAAGGGTTTTCTGCCTGAACAGGAAGGAAATTCTAACTCGACGCTTCGGGGGTTTGGTTGGGGGTTCCAGGATCTGGTCCATCAAGACCGAACCTTTCTGGCAGACAGAAGATGTCTGGTCCTTTTTTATCAAACCGAAGTTTGATGCCAGCAAATACATGCTGGTTCTGGGGGATTTCAGGCTTAGGAGGTCTTAACTAAGCCCAAATGGGGGTTCAAACCATCTAAAAAGGGGTTCAACCTTGTCCCTGAGTTTCCCTTAGAGGGAAGAAGCATCGGATATCTCTTCCTGTTCAGTTTGCAGTCCCTTTTTGACCTTCCAATTGGGCACTAACCTAGCCTGCCATTAACCATGTAAAAATTCACCTTGAACATATTTAAACTTTTTTGTAATTTGTCGGCAGTCGTTTTATTCCGACAAAAATCTTCGTTCTTTTCAAATTCAAAGTTTTGGTGAAAAAACAACTTTCACCTAGCAAATCATTAGAAGTATTGCAATACAGTACCAACAATTTAGTTTCAATTATTACAAATGGCTTTCTCTTGTTTTATCCATTGTGTCTTCTCTGAATATTTTTGTGCTTTCTAAGATTCTTGATTTAATTATATTTGTGACATTATCGAATTCCTCTTCATCAAATTCAAACTCAAAAATCTTAGCCAGATTCTGAACCAGTACCTTAGTTGAATCATAACTTGTTATGTTAGGATCACACTCAACCAATAATGCGAAATTTGCATCAAAACCTTTAGTGTTACAGAGCTCTAAGGTTTGAACTACTGTTCCATAAATCACTCCTTCTTCTAGAAATGTAACTCCTTTCTCTTCAAGAAAAGTCAGTGTTTCTTCATTGCTGGCTATTCCATAGCAGTTTATTTCTTCGTAAGGTGTCATTATAGATGGCAATCCTCCTACAGGAACGATATAAGATACTTCATTTTGAATATAGAAATCAACTAACATTTCTATAAAATCTGGTACAGCACTGTAGGGTATAGAAACCTCACATGACATCAATGCGATTTGATCATTTTGGAATATTCTTATTGGTTGTTCAATTAACCCATCCTTTACTATTGCTACAGGAGGTAAATCTTCAGCATGAACCACTGCCACTTGCTCCATTTTCAAAGATTTAACAAGGAATGTAGATAATATTGTTCCTATTGCTCCACTTCCACTAAAAGATTGAATAATAGGTTTTCCTTTTAGATTTAGATTATTTATTTCATTTACACGGTTCATTTAATTCACCTTTCGTTTTTCTTTTTCTTAATGTAATCATAATTGTAGTGAAGAGTCCTAGAGATAATAATGAGCTAACTATTTCAAAACTAGACTCTTCAGTAGTTCCATTTGTTTCAGTTGAGATATTGAATCCTGCTATATTAAGATAATTAATTGCTTCTGAAACACTGTATGGATATATTGTAACACTTTGATAATAATAATCAGTGAAATATCTCGAAATCGGAGTATCTGTAATATTAAACAATCCCTCATGGAATGCATCATTCATGAGTGTTTTTTGTATCATATATGATAATGCTTTTCGAATTGCGAGTGCTTTCGAAACTCCAGGTTCGCTTGTTGTGACATAATTATTTGCTCCCCCAAAAATATCATTATCCAAATTAAAAGCCACAAAAACTAAAGAATTCTCTACTTTGAATTCTACATTAAAATTGTCTTCAGGAATAGATAAAACCATCGCTGGATTTTTTCCAAAATCAGCTATATCTATTCTACTTCCTTCTTGTAATTCCAGATTCATAGCATAGGATTCAGGATAAGTTTGAACTTCTATTGTTTCAAAAACTAGATTTGGGATTTTAATTGGATCAACACCTACACCATGCCAATTGTTGAATCTTTTCAAAGATGCAGTAAGATCAACCTGACTATCTGTTGCATTAAAAGTATATTTACCTGTTCCAAATGGATTTTGTCTAAACTTTGTCCATCTTGCAGAATTAACAATTTCTTGTATAGTGCTTTCAACATTCAGATAATACTCAGGAAAAGGATAAATTGACAAATCTTCAAGTGCGAATGCATAAGGTTCCTTCTCTGGAGTAGCGGGATCTGAATCTATGTAAACAGCTATAGTTGTGCTATTGTGATCTTCATAAGAATCTATCCATTTAAAGATCTCGTTATTCAGATTCGCATACGGGCTTGTAATCATATCTAAGGAGAACATAACATCATCTATCGTAACTTGTTCGCTAGGAAAAATTCCTTCTACATCTGGTTGCCAATTTACACCGTTTCTCACGTGAAGCAGAAGAGTAGTATCATTTTCATATTCCCAGCTATCTATCAAACCATAGTGTGTAGGAGTCCCTTTTTCATCTAAATGAATTAGTTTATCCATAATAAGTGAAACAAGTAACTTCTCACCATCTTCAGTCATAGTAAGTGGATTTAGATCATACCATCCACCCATTCCGATCTTTAGTTCTGTGATTGAATCTTGATTATCGTGTAATCCATCAAAGGACATATATGGCAAACTATCAGATATTCCCCATTTACTAGTAAATCCTTCCAAATTATTCCAGTATGCAAAGGTTCTTGCTGGAGTGAAAAGTGGAATCATTGGTACTACATTATCCATAAGATGCTCTTGTAAGTCGTAAATAAGATTCTTCCTTTCATAGGAGTCCATTTCTCGAGTTATATTGTCTATAAATTCGTTTGTTAAACCACCATCAATACTATCTGCAAAATTGAAAACATTTAGACTTGAACCTTCTCTAAACAATAGCTCTAGATGAGGTGCATTGAGTCCTTCAAGCTCAATAATTGCCATATCAAATTCTTTAGATCCAATAACATTATCTAAGAATATTGCATATTCCATAGAATAATCTGTAACAACAATTCCTAAATCACCTATATCTTGTATCATAGAGTTTGCATAGTCTCCATAGTATAACTGTTGGGTTCCCTTTGTATAATATCTAAGTGTTGTATTGAAAATACTGCTTTGAGGGCCAGGTCGGGGACCAAACATCATTACAGCAAATATTGATGAAATAATTAATACACCAATAAAAATGTAAACAACTGCTTTGTTAAGTGTCTTATCTGGCTTACTCATTAGCTTTACCAATTTTTCTTTTGTAAAAATGTTTATTAAACTATTTCTTTGGCAACTTATCTCCTGAAAAGTATCTTTTTCTTCCAACTCTCATAGCATTCAAAATAACTAGAAGTGATGCACCCATATCTCCAATGAGAACAGCCAACCATAGAAGATTATCACCTAAGAAGGATCCAAGAACATTAGTTGCAGCACTGACGAATACAAGGATGAAGAAAGAGAATTTAATAAACAACGACAGAAAAATGTTAATTTGAATAGTTCTTTTTGTCTGCTTACTTAGCTTAAACAAATAGGGGAGACTGAATAGATTATCAGAAGAAAGAACAATATCAGAGGTTTCGATGGCAATAGATGTACCAGCTGCTCCCATTGCAATCCCTACATCTGCTAATGCTAATGCTGGAGAATCATTAATTCCATCTCCAACCATCACAACTGCTTGTTCTTTTTCTTTGAGCTTCTTTATGAAAAGCATTTTGTCTTCGGGTAAAAGTTCTGCCTTATATTTAATTCCCAACTCTTCTGCAATTTTTGAAGCAACTGCTTCATTATCTCCAGTAAGCATAACGATATCTTTGATTCCAAGTTTCTTTAAAGCATCAATTGATTCTTTAGTTTCACTTCTTAGTTGGTCTGACATATGAATGTGTGCAATTATTTTTTTGTCAGCAACAACATATGATACAATGCTCTCTGTTTCTTCACAATCTAATTCATAGGATTCCAACCCAATGACTTCTTCTACAAGTGATTCATTTCCAAGATAATAGGTTACCTTTTTTCTAGTACCTTTAATTCCCATTCCTGGCATTATTTCTACATCTTTGTAACCAAACAATCTTGCTTGGTTTTCAAGACCTAACTCAATTATAGCTTCTGCAATCTTGTGTTCCGAATGATATTCTAAACCATATGCAATTTCAATTATATCCTTCTCAGAGTATCCTTCTGAAGCTTCAACTTTGTAAGCTTTGAGTTTCCCAGTAGATAAAGTGCCGGTTTTATCCATCGCTAAATAATCTATTGAAGAGATAGCTTCTAGATATTTACCTCCCTTGATTAATACTCCTCTTTTTGATGCTCGAGTTATTGCTGTGACAACTGTAATTGGTGTTGAAAGAACTAAAGCACATGGACATGAAATCACTAAAATCACTAAGCTTTGATATAACCAATCCCTTAGAATATCCACATTGACTGGAATGTTCATGAATACTCCAGGTATTAAGAAAACAAATAGGGCTATACTAACCATAATAGGTGTATAGAATTTTGCAAATTTCTGGATAAACTGTTCTCTTTTTGATTTCTGTTGTTCAGCTTCCTCGATGAGCTGTCGAATTCTAGCTACTGTACTTTCTTGAGGCATCCGAGTAACTCGAAGAATTATATAGCCATCCAAATTTATTGAACCAGAGTATACTGGGTCTCCAACGTTTTTGTTTATGGGGATAGATTCTCCAGTAATTGGACTTTGATCAACATTGGTTTTTCCCCAATCAATTTTTCCATCTATTGGAATTCTACTACCTGGTTTAACACTTACTCTATCTCCTACAACCAAATCTTCTAATGGAACCTCTTCATGCTTTTTACCTTTTATCAACCTAATAGCTGTTGGAGGAGTTAAATCCATTAATTCTCTAATCGATTGTCTTGCTTTGTCCATCGAAAAAGCTTCTAAGAGCTCTGCAAGAGTGAATAGAACAATTATCTCTGCAGCTTCTTCCCAATATCCAATACTCATGGCTCCAATAACAGCAATTACCATCAGTATGTCGATATCGAGAGATTTACTTCTTATAGAAGCGAATGCTTTCAAGTAAATTGGAATTCCACCAATTGTTACAATTGGTAGATACCATGCAAAATGAGGTAATCCAAAATATTCATTGCTTAAGGCAACAATCAGAAAGATTAATCCTACAAAGAAGAAAAGTAAATTTTTATTATGTTTGATATTGAAAAAAGATCTTTTTTCATAAGCACTATCAAAACCATATCCTAAACGTTTTATTGTTTTGATTATAGCTTTTTCTGAAGATTCTTCTTCGAAGTCAACAATGATTTTTGTAGAAACTAAATTTAGCTGAACATCTTTGATGCCTGGTAAGCCTTCTATGTTCTTCTTTACTTTAGCAACACAGTTAGCGCAGTCCATTCCTTTTACTACTCCACGTAATTCAGGCATCGTATTCAGAAAACGAGAATATTCTATACACTTAAAAATTATCCTTTAACAAAAAAATAAGAAAGAGAAAATTAGATTTTATCTAATTTCTTAATTTCATTGCTTCAATAGAACAGTGGACAGTATAATGTAAATCTGGATCAAACAACGCAACTCCATCTAAACAAGTACCAGAAGATATACATCTTTGCAAAATAGCATTTATCAAAAAAACAGAATCAAATTAAGTTGTTAGTATCTTCAAATAGAAAAGTAGAAATAACGATTCTATTCCTCCTTAGTATGGATATTGAAGAATTCAAACAAATTCTAATTAACGAATCTAAAGATTTAGAACAATATGTTATTGAAAAACGTAGACATTTTCATATGAATCCAGAAACTGGATATGAAGAAGTCAAAACCTCTGCTCTTCTCGAAGATGAACTAACAAAAATAGGTTATGAAATCAAGAAAACTGCAGGAACAGGTATTATAGCTTCTTTTGATTCTGGAAAAGAAGGAAGAGTTATTGCACTCAGAGCTGACATCGATGCACTTAATGTTACTGAAGACAATGATAAACCCTATTGTAGTCAAGTACCTGGTAAAATGCATGCTTGTGGACATGATGCTCATACTGCTATGTTACTTGGTGCAGCTCATATTATTTTCAAACACAAAGATAAGCTCACTGGAAAAATCAAACTAATCTTTCAACCAGCTGAAGAAGGTGGAGGAGGAGCAAAGAAAATTGTAGAAGAAGGCCATATTGTTGATATTGACCAGATATTTGGTATTCATGTATGGAGAGAAATTGAAAGCGGAATCATAGCTACTAGAAAAGGACCTTTCCTTGCATCTTCTGACCAATTTATCATAGACATTAAGGGAAAAGGGGGTCATGCAGCTGCACCACATCAAACATTTGATCCAACATCAGTTATGGTAGACATCTATAATGCTATCCAAAAGATTGTTAGCAGAGAAATTGATCCTTTAGAAAAAGCTGTTATCTCAGTTCCAATGTTGGAAGGAAGTGATGCTCATAACATTATCCCTTCCTCTGCTAGGTTAGAAGGTACATTTAGAACCTTCAATAATGACGTAAGAAACCACATAATGACTCGAATGCGAGAGATTGTTGAGGGATATAGTCGTGCGTGGAGATGTGAAGGTTCTGTTGAGTTTGAGATAGGAGGAATCTACTATCCACCAACAATAAACCATGATGAAAGCGTTAATGATGTTATTGAAATTCTAAAAACTCTTGACGAAGTGCAGGAAGTAGATCTTACAATGGGTGGAGAAGATTTTGCTTTCTACCTTAATGAAACAAAAGGAGCTTTCATTGCTTTGGGTCTGTATAATGAAGAAAAAGGTATAATTCATCCCCATCATCATCCAAAATTCGATGTTGATGAAGATATATTGTGGAAAGGAACTGCAATTTATTCCATTTTAGCATTCTATAATCTATTCAAACTTTAAGTACAGTAAGGTAAGACCTCTGTGTCTTACACTTTTTCACTATTTTCCCACTCTCCAAAATTTAGTGATTTTATGACCCACAAACCCATCTAGAACAAATTTTTGGAGATAAAAACTGCAAAACCTTACTACAAGGTCGTCTTACTATTTTTTTCACACCTTTTTCACAAAGTCATCTTTAACATAAGGTGTATTGTAAGAAGGTGGCATATTCTGTTTTTCTCGAAACTACTACTTTTAGAACTGTAAAGAGCAAGATATATATATTCCTCAGTACTAGTTTTAAATAGATAAAGATGGGGATTTACGTGAGTAAAGAGGTCACTAAAGGCAAAATAAGAAACTTGCTCGAAGACTATAATCGAAAACCAAACCAAGAAAATGCCATGAAGTTAGGCAGAGCTATTGCAACTGATAATTCTCCTATAGAAGTTAAGAAATGGCGTTTTAGAATGGCTTTAGATGTGGTCACACCAGATATGTCTGTGTATTCAACAATTCAAGCTTGGTCTTCAATAACAGCATTGGAAGATAATCTACCTTCAAGTATGAAAATAACAACTGTTAAGGAAATGTTACAAAATCCAGACCTTAGAGCAGACGTACTAGATGAGATTCTTCAAAATATATTCAGTAGAAAGGAGATCCCCAGAGACTTACTGAATTACCTTGCTCCTGAAATCAAGAAAGCTTCAAGAATTTCTGAAGAGCTTAAATCTTATGTTAATAATAAATAAGAAGAATTGATTCAAATTCAAATTCTTTTTTTGGAATATATTTTATGAAATGTTTTTGCAACTATCTTTACCATTTCGTGATTTATACCATATTGCAAGAATTGGTAGTTTTGAATTTCTAAAGCTAAAATCTTTCTAAATTTATTCAGATCTAATTCATCAGAGTACTTGATTGTAGCTTGTTCAAAGCACACCTTAATTTCTTCACCGGTTAAAACATCCATTCGCCATAGAATCAAACAGCGGGAGATATAGAGAGCAAGCTCATCTATATTCTTGATTACTTGATGTTCATTTTGAGAAAATAGATAGAGCATCAGTGCTCCAATTCTGAACATCTCGTTAATCTTTTGAGGAAATCCAGAGTATTTACCTATAATATCAAAAAGATCACCAAAAGATTCTACTTCTTCAAGCAACTCATCTTGTAACGAAATTTCTTCATCTAAACATTCCAATTTAAAATCACATAGAATCTTATGAAATTCTATGATTTCGTTTGTAAGATATTCAGGTATATCTTTTCCTAAGGGATATTCTCTTGCAAGGTAGAATAATTTGTGGAGAATTCCAGCTATGTAATTAAGAAAATTTAGACTTTGGTTAGTATTCTTATTCCAGACTTTTGTTAGAAATTCAATTAGAATCTTATACTGAGTATGAACATTGATGTTTTCAGCTAAAATATCTGTGAGAAACTCTGCAGTTATTTTGTTGATGTTTTCTCGAATTAAACTCAAAGAATTTGATGAAAATCCATTCTCAAAAACCTGATCGTAAATTTCGTCTTCTATGTCAAGCATACAATAACACAATAGTTAATCTTTTTTTTATTATTGTGGTTTGACAAAATGTTGTGTTTAGTAAATAAATCTCACCAAAATGCTTTTGTAGTCAGTTCTAATTTTTTCATATGGATTTCTCTATCTTCATTCCTACGATAGAGATAGGACCTCCTTATGTAGGACCTATGGCTGGGCTTCGTAGATATTCTTATTCTCTAGTTCAATCATTGGCAAATCAAGGAATAAATATCTATATTGCAACTACAACTAAGCTATCTTCTGATGATGAGTTAGCAAATAGAGAAAATATCCATTTTTACTATCTTCCAGAACAAATTTCTGCAAGAGGGGCATATAGTACTTTAACCCATTTTAATGCTAAAAACCACAGAAGCTTCTCGAAACAAGCATTTGAAGTTTACTCAGATTTGAAATTAGAGGTTGACATTTCTCTTATACATGCAACAGAAGTAGCAGCTTATAATTTCGCTAAAGCAAAGAAGAGAAAACAAATCAGTATACCATTAGTTGTATCAGTTCATGGAGCAGTTACTACAGGAAATCTCAAATCAAGAATTTGGGTAAAAAGACCTTATTCAAGGCTTTTGCGAAGACTAGTAAAACACTGTGATAAGATATTTACAACCTCAGTTTCATTGCTTGATAAAATAAAGAGATTTTCAAAAGCTATGAAGGAGAAAGTAATACTTATGCCTCATTCCCTTAATTGTAAGATTTTCTCTGCACTTCCTAAATTAGAGGATCTTGAAACTTTTCGTGATAAATATGATTTGGATCAAGGTAATTCTATTGTTTTACTCCAAGGACCTTATATCAATAGAAAATCCCAACATGAAGTGATTAAGTATTTTCCTGAAATTCTAGAAAGAAATTCTGAAATAACTTTTCTAGTTGTTGGGGATGGACCACTCTTATCAAAAATAAAGGAAGATGTTGTAAATTTAGAGATTGAAGACTCTGTTATAATAACAGGATATATTGATGATAGAGAGCTACTTTTAGCGTATCACATAAGTGACGTTCTACTTTATCCTGCTGAGGAGGGGAGTTTTGGTACACCATTAATAGAAGCGATGGCTTCCGGATTACCTGTGATAGCAGTCGATAAACCTCCCATGAATGAGATGATTCCACCAAAATGTGATTGGTTATATCCAACAAAAGATAGTATTGCACTGGTAGATAAAGTTCTTGACATAATTAGAAATAAAGAGAAAAGTCAAGAAGTAGCATTTAAATCTCAACAACATGCCTTGAAAAACTTTGATTCTCCAGTTGTAGGAAAAAATCTAGTAAAAGCATATACTAAAATTGTGAAAGAATCAAAATAAATCGCTTCTAATATACTCTAAACGAATTAATATACAAATTTTTTAAAATATACTTAAATAGTTGTTAGTTGTTAAAATGATATTAACTAGGAGAATAGAAAATGTCAAAGAAGTTCTTTTGCCCAAATTGTGGTTCATCTACAGCTCCAGAAGATAAATTTTGTTTGAATTGTGGAAAACAGCTAGGTACAGCTTCTGAGCCAGCGCCAAAAGCCCAAGCTCCACAGGCTCAACCAGCTCAACCTCAATATGTTCCACCTCAGCCTTATGTTCAAGCTCAAACAATGCCTGTAGCTGGAGGAAGAATTCCCAAAGAACATTATATTAGTTTGAAGGGAAATTACTGTGACCGAGGTTTTGCTCTAATCATTGATGGATGTATTTCAAACATATGCCCACCTTTAGGTTGTTTCAGAGATATCATTCCAGAAACTGGAAGAGGCTTTGGTAAATCAATCATGAAACTAAAAGTAGTTGATTACGATACAGGTCGTCAAATAACTGCAGGACAAGCATGTATTAGAAACATATGCTTCATCACTATAATTGATCTTTTCTTACCTTTATGTAATGAAGAAGGAAGAAGACTTGGAGATTTTATTGCAAACACAATAGTGCTAGAAGATAGAAGCGGATAGACACCAAGCTGTGTTCATCTGTATCGTAGATGATGGAAAAATGTTCAACTATTTGGAAGAAGATATCCAGGATTTACTTAAAAATGATAAGTATAACGAAATTGTCGTAATAACTAAGAAAAACTTCGAACAAAATCTGGATATGAACATTACTGCACTAAAGAATAACCACTTCATTCTAGCTAAAGCTTATTATTCTTTAGCTAAAAATAAACAAGCTTTTGAACACATTACCAAAGTAATGGAAATCTTAGTGAAACATGATTTTCCCTCTAATGAGATTGTAGATGCTAAGATTGAGTATGCTAAAATTCTTAGAAGAATGGCTAGAAGTGATTTAGCAATGGAAATTTATTCCGATATTCTTAGAACGCATGAAAATTCTCTCAATAATCAAAACAAAGCTGTGATATATCATAATCTAGCAAATCTTCATTTGGAGCGAGGGAACTTCGAACAAAGCAGAGAATTGTACCATATTGTACTTGATTTAGATAGAAACAATGAAAACGAGGAAGGACAAGCATATACTCTTTCAAGTTTAGGTGGACTGTATTTCTATTTAGGGGAATATGAAAAATCAATTAATTTCTATCATCAAAGCTTAATATTAAGAAAAAAGATGAAAGATGCATTAGGAGAAGCTACAGTTTCTCTTAATCTCGGATCTGTTTATGCAAATCAATTAGAACAAAGTCTTGCTAATGAGTTTCTAAATATTGCAGAAATATTATTTAAAGAGATGAAACATGATAGAGGAGTTCAAAATGTACTCTATACAAAAGCTAGGTTGAATTTCAACCTCAAAAATTATAATCAAGTAATAGAGAATTTGAAGATTTTTAATAAAAAAACAGAGACTGAAATAACAAGAAATGACATTTCTATGATTCTGATTCTTGCTGAATCTCTTCAAAAAGAAAAATTAATTGAAGAATCCCGAATTGTAATAGAACTAGGGCTTGCAGCTCTTCAATATCTATCAGGTGGAAACCATGAAGAGATGATTCAGGAATTTGGCAAGCTAAAACAATTGCTTAGTCAAGTTGCTGTCAATCAAAACAAATTTGATGAAGCTATGGAAATCTTAGATGAGCTTGAGAAGGTGACAGACAAAATCAAAGATAAACAAAGCTTAATCGCTATCTATCATGCAAAATCACAAATACACTTGAGTCTAGGGGAGTTTGAACATGCCTTGACTTTTGCTGGAAAAGGGAAGGAAATAGCTGTTAAGTTTAAAGATTCCTCTTTAGTTAATCTATTAGAACTGTTATTTGAAATCAATTTTGCATTAGGAGAATTTTCTCAGTGCATAAAGATTTTGAAAGATATTTCTGGAACTGTTCAGATAACTAACAAAATGAAGTATGATGTAATCTTAAGAACATTCAAGCTATTGGACAATATCAAGATAAAAGAAGATAATAGACTGCTTTCCACGTTATTTGAGTTAACACCAGCTGAAAGAAGCTTATATTTAGGACAACAAGTACTTGGGAAAGTGCTAAAACTAAACTCGATTACTAAGCAAGTTGATATTCTAAAACAAATGAATGAAAGGATTCAGAGGGATATGGAGATTATTAACTCTGAGAACGATGGACAACCTCCATTTGAGACAAAAACTATTGCTTTTCTTCAGGATGAAGAGAATATAAAAGAATTGTCTATAGCAGAGGTACTTGGTCTGCTTGATCAATTTTTCTTTAGTTTCATAAATAATTACATTTCTGATAAGTATCTCGTTGAAATTGATTGGTCAAAGACTTTTTCAGAAGAAACTAAACCTATTATACAGCTTAAACAAGCGATTCTTAAGGAGCTATTAAATGAGAATTTTAATCTTGAAAATACTCAAACCGGTAATCACTCTATAGACAACAAATTTAAACAGATGTTTACAAAATTTAATTCCTTAACACTAGAATATCAAGATAAAATTACTAGAGAAAACAAGCTAATGCTCTTGGGTTTAATATTCAGCGTTATAATCAATACATTATATGTCATGTATTTCAGTGATTTAGATGAAAGAGAGAAAAAGGATGACTAAGCGTGAAAAGTGGATGCTTTCCCCTTATAGGTTAGCTCATCATCCATTATGTAAAAATTTTGATGACCACATGTATGTAATAAAAGGTCAAAAAGTTTGTAGAGGTTGTGTTAATCTTTATAGTGGAATGATTGCTGGTTTAATCTTAGCTCCAATTATGGTTTTTGTTCTCAAAGTTACATTTTGGATGGTTTTTACAGCTATGCTAGTATTGTTTATTTTTACTCCAATAAGTGCATTTCTTGACCCCCCACGTTTGATAAAGGATGTTAGCCGTTTCTTTCTTGGAATAGCAATGATTGCTGCTGGTTTATCAGTAATTCTCTCAATTGTCACACTTGCTCAAGCAATGAATTGGTGGGCTTTTGTGGTTATCCTCGTAACTATTGCTCTTTACTTCTCTAGTAGAGCTTACTTTACGCGATATAGAAATAGAAAAAATGAACAAGTATGTCGCAAATGTGATCAATTTTATCACCCCAGATGTGATGGAATGGTTGATGCTGTTGATAGAGCTAAAGCTGTAGAGAGTTTCAATAAAGGTGATGCATTTAGTGAGCAGTAGGTTTTTTAATGACCTTCCTTCTCTGATGTAATTGTGAATTTAAAGAGGAACTAGAATTGGATTTCTCATTGCCTACCAAAATAGAAATGTCTGACATCATTGGCTTAGCAGCATTATTTGTTTTTGTTCTACTTACACTATTTATCGCTGAAATTCTAAGAAGAAAAGATAAAGTATCTGGAGGTACATCGAGAAAGATTGTTCATCTTTCAGTAGGTAATGTTGTTCTACTATTCCCTTTTGTTTTTAGCAATATCTGGTTCGCAATGATAGGTCCAGTATTTTTTATACCATTTACCTATTTCACATGCCCTGGCTCTCCAATTAAGAAATTTAGACTTAAAGGTGTAGAAGAAGGGCATACTTACGGAACTGTGTTCTATGCAATTTCGTTAACAGTTTTAGTAATTTTATTTTTCAATCCAGATAAAACAAATCCATCAAATATCATCCTTTTTGGCTCATTTATGCCATTGGTGTGGGGTGATGGTATAAGTGCAGTAGTTGGTTCTAAGTTTGGAAATGATAAAGCTTACAAAATCTTTGGAGGAACAAAAACACTTCTCGGAAGTTGGGCTGCAGCATTTGCTTCTTTCGGAGCTGTTACAATAAGTTGTTTGATCTTATCACAACCAGTTGCATTATCTGTTTATCTAGGATTGATAACAGGTTTTGTAACAGCTTTTGTAGAAGCAATGACTCCTAAAGGTTTTGATAATATTGCAGTTCCAGCAGCAAATGCAATTGTATTGTTTATATTGTCTACTACATCATTTTCTTTTGTTTCCTCTTTATCAAACAATGCAATAATAACAGGAGCAGCAATAGGTTTGTTTCTAGCAGTAGCTGGAATTATTCTGAAAGCACTTACTTGGGATGGAGCTATTGCAGGACTATATTTTGGTTTAGTAATTCTTGGTCTTGGATCTTGGGTTTGGGGAATTATGTATGTTGCTTTCTTTATTCTAGGAAGTCTTACAACATTTCTTGGAAAAAACAAAAAGAAATCTATAAGTCAAGAATTTGAAAAAGGTGACACTCGAAGAGATAGTGTTCAAGCTATGGTTAATAGCGTGATTCCAGCAATCTTAGCATTCTTAATCATATTATTCAGAGAACCAATCATTACAGTTATTGCAGGTGGAGCAATAGCTGTTAGTTTAGCTGATACTCTTGGTACCGAAATTGGGGCTTTATCAAAATTTAAACCTAGATTGTCATTTAAACCGTGGATTAAAGTTGATCAAGGAACACCTGGAGCAGTATCAATTCTCGGATTATTAGCTTCAACTTTAGGTGCAGTGATTATAGCTTTCATAGGTTTTGGTTTCAGCTTTGTAGACAACTATGCAGTTTTTCCACTAACAATGTGGGGTTTTGTTATTCCAGTAGTTATAGGTGGTTTCATAGGATCATATTTTGATAGTATTTTTGCCTGCACAATTCAGAAACTTAACAAGTGTAATGTTTGCGAAAAAATCACAGAAAAGAATGAACACTGTAATGAACCTACAGAACACTATTCAGGTGTTAAATGGCTAAGAAATGATGTTGTAAATCTATTTAGTATAGTAGTTGGAGCAATAGTATCTCTGTTGCTTTATTTCATTTGGATGTTTTAGCTATTTATCTGACAAGCAATCAATAGCAGGAAGTAAAGCACCCCTCATAATTTCCAGACTAGCTCCTCCTCCGGTAGATATAAATGATACACCATCTTCAAGGTTGAATTTCTCAATAGCTGCTGCACTATCTCCTCCTCCGATTATAGTGAAAATTTGATTATTAACTAAAAATTCAGCAATCTCTTTAGTGCCTTTTTCAAATTCTTTTTTCTCAAAAACACCCATTGGACCATTCCAAATAACTTGCTTAGATTCTGCTAAGATGTTCTTTATTGAAACAATAGTAGCTGGACCAATATCAACACCTATGTCATTTTCTCCTATCTGATCAATTGGAACAGTTTTTATTATTTTTGGATTTTCAATTTCATCACAGACAATAACATCTAGTGGAACATAGATTCGTGTTGAATGAGTATCATCTCTAATAAGACCTTTGATCACTTCAACTTTGGATAGGTCTGCAACAGATTTACCAATTTGGTTTCCATTTGCCAGTAGAAAAGTAAAAACCATACCACCTCCAATAATAATATTATCAGCTAAATCTACAAGATATTTGATTACTGCAAGTTTATCTTCAACCTTTTTTCCTCCCAGTATAACAGTAAAAGGTCTTTTAGGATTCTTAATGCAAGATGATAAAAACTCTAATTCTTTTTCAACTAAAAAACCATAACCTTTCTCTTTAATGAAAGCACACACACCATGAGTAGAAGCTTGTTTTCTGTGAGCTGTTGCAAAAGCATCATCAACATATACATCAGCTAATTTGGATAATTTCTCTGCAAAAACTAAATCATTTTTCTTCTCTTCAATATAGAATCTAGGATTTTCTAAAAGGAGTATTTCTCTTTCTTTTAGATTCTCAGCTAACTTTTGAACTTCCTCACCAATGCAATCATCTGCTTTTAGAATGTTTATTTCCGGAAAGAGTTCTTGTAGTTTTTCATGTACAGGATTCATCCTTAAAGATTCTACAATCTTACCTCCAGGTCTACCAAGATGAGAGATTAACACAATACTGCAGTTCTGGTCTAAAAGATAATTTAATGTGGGTAAAGTATTCTCTATTCTCCTAGAATCAGTAATTCTACCGAATTCGTCTAGAGGTACATTGTAATCAACACGAACCAATATCTGTTTGTTTCTAACATCTAAATCTCTTATAGACTTTTTTTCTTTATACTTCGAGATATTCGAAAAATCTCTTTCAACATGTTTAGTCTGTTTCGAAGGATTATTAGCTAACATAAGAACAATTTCAAGTAACAAAATGAATAATAAAAAGATTTTTCACTAATAATAAATCTCAACTAGTAGTTATAACATACAGTAAAACATAGAAACTAGTAGGTGTATAACAATCTAATGAACTCAGTGAAAGAAGATTTGCCAGATATACATATATCTAAAGCTGAAAAAGGAGACATAAAGGATATTGTTCAAATTTGGGTAAAGACCATTGAATGGCATGCTAATTTTGACGAGGATTTTACCCTTGATAAAGATGGTAAGACCAACTTCAGCTTCATGGTCTCTAAAGCACTTTATGAACCATCTCAAATTGTTTATGTTGCTAGATCTGATGACAAGATTATTGGGTTCTTATTTGGTTATACTAAGAAACATTCAGGTTTCTTTAAGAAACGAGTTATTGCGCATATTTCTGATATAGCAGTAGATGAAGATTTTCGAAGACTTGGAATAGGATCTAAATTGATGGAAAAATTTGAGAAAGATTTTGCCAGAGAAAATCAAGCTGATGAATTAAGTCTATATGTGCACCTCCTTAACGAACCTGGAGTAGAATTCTACGAAAAATTAGGTTATTCTGTAAAATTACTTTCCATGAGAAAGAAGCTTGAATATTAAGGTATAACCACTCCTAATGCTAAATGATTTGTTGGAACAAATTCATTATCAACTTTTTGAAAACCCATCCCAGTTCCAATTGAAGAGATAGAAACTTCGATAAATCCTTTCAAAACAATTAATACAACTTCTATTTTTGTTTTTGGAATTACTAGCTCATCCAAGTCAAATGAAAACTCTCCTGCTTTTTCTGGAGAGATTGTAGTTTCAGATATTGGTTGAGAGTCTATTACCAAAGCTAACTTAACTTGTGATAGGGGGGAGATTTCCTCTAATTTCACTGCAAAGCCCTTGACTCCTGTTTTGAAAAGTAAAGCAGAAAACATTTGTTTAATCTCACTTATTCCTTCTCCAACAATTTTATTATTACTAAGAGTTTCTGAAGGTGTATAACCCCATATTATCACCATAGGTTTCTCACTTCTTCTGCACTATTGAATTCTTTAGAAGTTATTTAACAATTTAGATAAAAAATGTGAATCAAATATCGTATTTTTAATGACCTAAAAGAAAAAGAAAAAAGAAAAGAAATGTTTTATTTCTTTCTGCGGGATATTGCGTAAATTACACCAATAGCAGCTAATGGAATAAGATAGAATGCGGATGTTTCTTCTGGTACTCCTTTGTCTACTAAGAAGTAGTTTAGGATGTTATTGACTAACCATTGACCATAGTGTAATCCATCGTTATATACACCATTTTCTGTTATTTGGTTATACATGAATTTGTAGTATGTATAAATAGCTTCACCAGAAACCATTAAGTTGCTGCTGTGTTCACTGAATTTTTCATGTACAAGTGCTGGATATAGACCAGTATCAAAGATGTCTCCTGTTACGTTTGCATATAAATCGATACTGTATTCACCTGCAGTGTTGTTTGCTCCCCATCCATCACTAACATCGGAGTCAAGGGAAATTGCATCTTCACTGTATGTTAAGATTACATTTACTCTTTCTGGGAATACGGATTCACCATATCTAAGATCTTTATAGTATGTTCCGTCATATGCTACAATAGCACATGGTCCATGGAAGATAACACCTGCTGGAATAGTCATTCCAGTATCAGCATCACCTGCAAGTGCTTCAGCCATTGTATCATACAATGGGTCACCATAACCAACTTCGGTTGCGGCAGCACGATAAGCAGAACCATCACTGTTTTCTGGATCTTCAATTGAAGTTCCATCAAGTCTTGCAATTGATCCAATAGCATCAAGAATGCCATTGCCTGCCCATGGATTGAAGAAACCACCATAATCTGAATCTCCAGATACCCACATGAATTTATCTCCTAGTTCAAACCAGGCTACAATATCTGCTAATTCAGCAACTGTATAGTTGTCGTCAGGTTGTGTGAAGAATATAGCATCAATGTCATCAGTAATTGACCATGTATCATTAATGTAGATAACTTCGTTACCTGCGGCAGTTAAGTTTCCGATAATGGGAGCTAGATCAGCTTCTGTTGTATGATAACCACCATGAGAGATATCAAAAGCTATTTTGTTACCTCCGAATTGTAGGGGATTGTCATAAATCAGTAATGATTGTGTTTGTGTCATACCAGCAATCATTCCCACAATTAGAATTAAACTGAAAATATATTTTCTTTTCATTTATTTCACCGTGCACGTAAGTGCACCTAATATAGAAATTTACTCCTAATTAAACTTTTCTGCTAAATGAATTGAATCGACTTTACCGACAAAAATACGTTAAAAAGTTAAAAACCTCCAGATTCGAATTTATTTCAATAATTGGAATGATTTTATGAATTACCAAATACAGTTACTACAGACACTCCGACAATAATACGTATATTTAAATTAAATTTTTAGGTTATTTTGAATGCAGAAAATAGTATAAATAATATACTTCTTCACCTATCTGCATTACTTGAGCTAGTGGTTATCACATGATTAATATTGTTCATGTTAAACAAAATAAGACTCGACCCTTATCTAGTGATTTAGCAGCAGAAATAGGTGACATTATTTTAATCTCAGGAAAACAGGAAGACATACCATTTGTTGGAAGTAGAACACATCAGAAATTACACATATTACTGATTTCTCCAATAGGTACAATTATTGATTCAGATCAAGTTAGATTAGAAGAAACTGGTTTACAGCAAATCTATTCTTTTCCAATAACGCCTGATTTATTTTCCGGTACATATTTCCTACAAATTGAAGGGGACTATAAAAGAAGGGAAAAAGTGAATATTCGAACAAATAAACACTTGATTTATCGTTGGGTTCTCTTCAATGGAGTTCAACTTACAAACCCTAACAACTTCCCATTAAACAACTTTATTCTTGATTTAATGATCCCACCTTCAATATCTCCAATTCAACAGGTATTGAGTGTTGAAAGTAATTTTAAACCGACAAAACTGATAACAGATAATGAAGGAAATAGATGGTTAAGATTTTATTTCCACCAAATTAATCCAAAAGAAAAAATTACTCTAGCATATAAAGCAGATTTGATTACAAGATTAGTTGCTTACGATGTCACGCGCATTAGAGGGGAGGAAGAAAATATTGAGAAGCTTTATCCTGATGTATTTCAGAGATATACAAAACCTGAACCTTTTCTGGATTCATCAAATAGAGACATCTCCAATGTTGCTAGAAGATATGCTTCTCATTCACCTCTCAGCAAAGTTTTGGCTTTCCTAAAATATGTAAAAGAGAATCTCACTTATGTACCTCAAGATGGAGATTATGGAGCTACTTATGCAATAGAAAACAAACTAGGTGATTGTACAGAGTTTTCAGCTCTTTTTGTTAGTTTATGCAGAGCAGCAAATGTTCCTGCAAGATTGACAACCAGTATTATTCTTAGTGAGCATGAAGGATGGGTACATCATTCACAAGCAGAATTTTTTGTGAATGGTGTTTGGTTCCCTATTGATCCTACTCTGCAGCATGATTTTAGATATCTATACAGAAGTCCAAATTGCATACTCTTACAGAGAGGAAACACTTTAGGTAATTCGAACATCCGAGAAGTACGATACAGTTATGATGACATGAAAGAGCACGATGTGTCTATACATGCTCATAAAGAAGTAAAATGGGATAAAGGCATTATTGAGGGTAGGAAGAGCATTAGAAAAACAGATAATGCTAAATCAATGCCTACATTTTTTGAAGAAATCAACTGGAAGTTTTCATTCCCAGACTTAGATTTAGATAAACAGGATAAAAGCATTGAAATCAGAGTAACAGCACCAGATTCTGCACCTATTCATAAACCATTTAGCATTCCCGTTCATCTTTACAATAGAAATGAGGAGGGAATTATAGGGACACTACGAGTCTCTTTTTCAAGAGGGGGACTATATACAAACCACCTCTATCCTATGGTTTTAGAATCTAACTCTCATGAACCAAAAATGGTGGAAATTCCTGCAACTAATTTCCTAGGACCAACTTTTATTGAGTTTATATTCCAAGACGATAATGGTAATAGAATTGGGTATGAACAGAAAAAAGTCAATTTTCATTAAGAAAAAAAGGGAATAGAAGGTTATTTCCTTCTTCGTTTTACTACTATGTAAGAACTAACGACAAGAACACCTATTATTGAGAACCAAATCGGTGCAGAAACCTTAGCTACAAGATCGAATGTACTTGAATTTCCAGACGAATCTGTTACTGTAAAGTGGAATGTACTCTTGCCTGATTTGAAATCTTCAACATCAATATTGAAGAAGTTTACTCTTTCCCATCTAGAATAATCAGATTCGATAACAAGATCATCAACTTCTAGAACACCATTCAAGGTATTATCCCAATCAAAGGTTATCAAGGAGAGGTTGAAAGTTTCGGTTAGCTTTGTATCTGTAGTAAAATCCGTCCAAGCTTGTCCAAGGAATTGATAACTAGCACTGTAAATAATAGGATCAACAGTATCTGTTCTTTCCCAGAATGGTTGTCCTTCTTGGTCTCCACCGTCATATGAAGGTGAGAAGACTGCAGTATTAATACCCATGGAAGCTAAGATAGTTGGGACCACATCCCTTTGATATACAGGAAGACCTGTAGGATGTTGTACAGCATCATCATTGATTATAAATGTCATAGAAGTTATTTCTGGGTGATTAACTGGCCAAACTCCACCATCATGACTTCGATGATACATACCATGATCAGCCCCTATAATAATTAAGGTTTCATTCAATACATCCATATTTTCAAGCTCATCTAAAATCATTCCTGTGGCAATATCACAGTCTATCAAAGATTGCCTGTATTCTGGCGTATACTCTCCTGTTGAAGTATCTCTTACACCATATCCATGACCGGCTTGATCAGGTTCTGTTAGATGTATTCGTAGGAAAAACCTATCAGTTGTCACATTATTAGCAAGAAAATCTGCAGCTTTGTTTCCAAGAAATTCAGCTCTCATTACAGGAGATTGATATTTCTGAACATCTTCATAGAAACCATGAAATGTAGCATCTCTTGCTTCTGGATCACTGGGAGTCCAGTTTAGGCTTTCAGAAGCAAAATATACATCGAAATCTTCTTTCATATTGTCATAAATTGGATCTATCATCGGATTTTGATTAATGTAAGTCAAATCCATTTCTCCTGTTTGCCAAGAAAAAACAAAAATGTTTGTGATATCATCTCCATAAACATTTTTCAGTTTTTCTCCAACAGTCATACCATCTGGAATAGATACTTTGTCTTCTTCTGGAGCACCAAACATGTTATAAGGTATTAGATTATGTTCTGGACCATAACCTGTTTCTGAACAAGCTAAACCAGCTCCTGTGCTAGTTAAATGTGAAGAAATTCTTACAGTTTGTCTATAACCTACGTCATCAACTCTCTTTGTGTTGACTAGAGTTCCATCATTAATCAAATCTTCAAGAGCCTTATAATTAGTTCCATCCCAGGTTATGAAAACGACATTCTCAAAATCTAGAGTTGTGCTTTGAATTTCAGTATGTGATGTTAACTCAGTCAAAAACAATGTGTTTCCAGAAACTTGATTACTTATCACTGAAGTAAAAAGAATTAGAATACCAATGCTAATGAAGTGTTTACTTTTCATATTATCACTATTTTATTCAATTTAAAAGAAGTAGCCACTAGCTATTATTGAGTTTTATTGTATGACAACTATTTTTTTTATAGAGAAAAAGCTAAAAGTATCAATGTATGGGAGTTTAAATAAGATTATAGTACTTCTTATTGGCATAAGCCTAAGAGAACTTTTGTCGATAGTGCAAAAACTTTATAGTCTAAATGCAAAAATGTAATTTGATATAGATTATATCAAAAAAAAGGTTGATTAGAAAATGAATATAAAAAGAATAGCTATTCTAGTTTTTTTGATTGCATCATTAACTGCAGGGTCAACAGTTTTGATAACTAGTGCAAATACAGCTGTAGCTCCTACAGAAATAGAAGATGCTACTGGTGTTCTAAAATTTGTTACTCGCCATGATTCTACCTTAACAGGAGCATTCGCAGAAGCTTTCGTTGCCTCATCATACAATACTTTTGGGATGACAGTAACTGACTTTGATTTTAGACAAGCTTCTACAGATTCAGGATGGAAAACACTTTTGGAAGATCCTTCTAAATCAGTAGATATTGCATGGGGTGGTGGTCCCGCATTATTCAACACAGTTGAGAAATGGGGCTTATTAAAACACATTGACCCAGTCACTGATGCAACATTGTTTACCGCAATAAATGAAAGTGTTCCAAATGAACTTGCAGGTGCAGCGATGAAATCTTTTGCAGCAAATGGAAGTATTATCTGGGCAGCAAATGCTATCTCTTCTTTTGGATTTACAGTAAATCATGATTTCTTAGATACTTATGGTTTAGATGTACCATCTACATGGGAAGAATTGGCTAGTCCAGCATATTACATCAGTCCAAGTGTCAAAGCAATAAGTATGGGTGATCCTCCTTTAACTACTTCAAACACAAGAATTTACCAAATCATACTCCAAGCTTTTGGCTGGGAAGAAGGATGGTCAATTATGACTCGAATGGGTGCTAACTCAGGAATCTATCCCGGATCAGTTGATACAAGAGCTGCTGTCGTAAGTGGTGAAGTAGGTATAGCAATGACTATAGATTTCTATGGAGTTATTGCTAATAGAGAAAATCCAAGTTGTCAATATATTATTCCACAAGGTCAATCAATTGTTAATGGTGATCCAATTGCTATGGGAATTAACTGTGATGATTATGATAAAGCAGTAGCTTTCCTAACATACGTTAATACTCCTGAAGGTCAAGCAGTTTGGTTAACAGAAGGTCTAGATAGACTTCCCGTTAATGAAACAGCTTTTGATACTCCTTTTGGTTTGACAAAACCTTACCACAAAGCCTTATTCATTGAAACTCTTAACAATGAAGGTATTGATTTCAATGAGACACTTGCAACAGAGAATTTAGATACAACTATTTACTATTTCCATAACACAATCACAGAACCACATACACTTTTAAGAAACACATGGGGTCAAATGGTTACTCAACTCGAAGATTTGACTATCAACAGTACTACGTTCTTTGATCTGGTTGACGATCTTGGAGCCGTAACAATGACTGAGCAAGAATCAATTGATTGGAATGAACAATATCAAGATGATCCACTTTTCTCAGCTCAAAAAGATGGTGAATGGTATAGTTTTGCTGTAGCAAAATATAATGCAATACTGAACTTCCTTAACCCAACTACAACTAAAACAAACGCATTTGCAATGATACCTGTTTTCATTACAACAATTTTTGTAGCAACATTGGTTTTAATCAGGAAGAAAAAGAAATAAACATACCTCCCTTTTCCCTTTTTTTCTATATTTATCATGTTAAGCTAGGTAAAGTAAACTAAAAGTAAGCTTAATTTTAATAATTGTTTATATAAAAACTAGGGATAAACTTCAAAAAGCATTAAGATATTACATCACTATCTATCCAAATTTGGTTGAAAAAAAATGGCTAGCTCTAGTGATAAATCAAATGAAGAGGGAAAAGTAAAAAAGAGAAGATCAATTATTGATTTTCTTTATGTCAAATTATTACGAGAACCGTCGACAAATTTCATAATAGTTCTTGTGGCATTCATTTTTATTGTTTGGATGATTATCCCACTATTCTCAGTTCTAACAGGAGCGGTTTATTTCAATGGACAATTTTCTGGAGCTCCGATAGCTAATGTTTTTTCAGAACGTTTCTTTAATTTTCCGGGAGATAATCAAACGCAATTCTTCTCTAAAGACAAACAAGATTTTGGAGGACCTGCTGCAGCTGTTTCAGTTGATGGAAATATTGTTTTTAGCGCTGAAAGAAGTCATGGTATAGAAATTCTAGATATTACGAACCCATCTGAGATTACGGAAGTACGGCAATACTATGAGGAAATCAGTGGTTTTAATGAAATGGTTATTGTTGATGATCTTCTGTACACTGCTGCAGGAAAAGGTGGTCTAGTAATTTTCAACATATCTGATGTGTATGAAAGTTTCGCTCCAATGTGTCACATTTATGATTTAGCTAACAATACAGATTTTCTGTTAGTGGAGGATAATCTAGCATTTTTAGATGTTAATGGAAAGGGTTTTGCAATTATTGATATTACAGATCCATTTGAACCTGTTGTATTAAACGTAACAGATGTTGCCACTGATGCAGATGAGATTTTTGTTGACAATAATTTGTTATATGTTGTAGGTTATACAACTGGAGTTAAAATCTATGATATAACCGACCCTAGTCTTCCAGTTCTTGCTTATCATCACACAACTGATTCTCTTTCAATCATCGACCCACTACCAACTCAGGATATTGACATAGTGGGAGATATTGCTTACATAACACTAGCTGAAGAAGGTTTAGGAATTTTCAATATTTCCGATCCATCAAACCTAGTGCTGATTGAACATTACACTGATGCAGAAGTTGGTGAGCTCTATGAAGTTGAGATATTGGGTAATTTAGGGTACTTCATTTCATTAGATGATAGTCTTCCTTTCTCTTATGGTATTCAAGTATTTGATGTTACAAACATTTCTAATTTTATACATTTGAATGAATATACCACAGCTGTATTTAGAACAAGTGATTTCTATATAGATACGACTAATAATCTATTGTTCCTTTCACAGTTAAAGGGTGGAACCGTAATCTTAGATATTTCCCAAGTTGCTGTTAGTCTGCCATTAATTGCAGAGTATGAAGATACAGTTGAAATTACTGTAATAACTCTGAGTGGTAAAGATCATGGTGAAGTACTTAATACAATAATACTTGGTTTTATGACAACTATCTTTTCAGTCATACTAGGAACATCTTTAGCATTTGTTCTAGCCAGATTTGAATTCCCAGGAAAGAAATTGGTAAGTGTTCTTGCTCTTGCACCACTTATTATACCTCCTTTCATTTCAGGTATGGGATTCAGACTAATTTTAGGACCGAATGGTTTCTTGAATAATTTCTTACTTATACCATTATTTCAAACAAAGTTAATATTCTCTGGAATGTTTGCTATAGTATTCGTTCAGGTTTCTCATTTCTATGCTTTAGTCTACCTTAATGCATTTTCTTCATTCTTAAATATCGATCCTAGTATGGAAGAATCAGCTGAGAATCTTGGAGCTGGAAGTTTTAGATTATTCCGTTCTGTTACTTTACCTTTGGCAATGCCTGGGATAGGAGCTGGTGCAATCTTAGTACTAATCCTTTCTATGGAGGATGTAGGTACTCCAATTATCTTTGCAGCAATGGGAGATGCTGAAGCTAAGAAATTCCTACCATATTATGTTTTTGAAAATTTTTCCAAAGCGGGGTCAGTTGAGATCACGCCTGAAGTTTGTGTTCTTGGAGCGATACTTCTAATTATAGCCCTTATTGGATTCTTTGCAATTAGAAAATATGTATCTCTAAAAACATATTCAATGGTAAGTAAAGGAAGAGCAGGACAATATAGGCTATCCAAAGCAAGATGGAAACTGCTTATAATCTATCCATTTTTGATATTGTTATTTACATTCTCTTTGCTTGTACATGTAGGAGTTATACTGATGTCATTTCTAGAAACACTAGGTGGCACGCGACCTTCAGATATATCATTCACGGGTTCAAATTACAAAGACATCTTTACGGAATCACAATATAATATACCTCCTTATATTATTAATACGCTTGTCTATAGTGTCCTTGCTGTATTAATTATCATTATAATAGGCTCACTTGCTGCATATGTTGTAAGTAGAAAGGAGTTCAGAGGAAGACAAATACTAGATGCAGTTGTTACTATACCTATTGCAATTCCAGGAATCGTGCTAGCAATCGGGTATTATAGAACATTTGATTGGAGTGGAATAGCATCTGCAAATCCAACTGGATTCAACAACATGATGGCGAAAATTACGGCAGGATTAAGGTTAGATCCCTTTGTAGGAGTTGCAATAACTCTGTTGGTGATGAGTTACACTATACGGAAAATACCATTTACGGTTCGTTCTGCTTATGCAGGGTTACAACAAGTAGACCAAGTCTTAGAGGAGGCTTCATTTAATTTAGGTGCATCAAGAATGAAGACTTTCGCTAAGATTACTATTCCATTAATCTCACTGAATGTATTTGCAGGATCTTTAGTTTCATTCCTGTACTGTTTGTCAGAAGTTTCAACGACTATATTTCTGATACTGTCAGCGAGAGCTGGAACAATCACATGGTACATGGCATGGAATCCATTAAAATTCCAGATTTTCTGCGCCATTGGTGTGCTTCTGATGTTATTACAGATAATCAGTCTCTTCATCACAAATGTGATACTAGGTTCTCGTGCAGAAGCAATAACTGGAATCTAATTTCCTACCTTTTCTTTTTTCATTTTTCTTTTCTTATTCTAATTGACCCCAAGTTAGAAATTTACCATCTTTCCTCTTAACTAAAACAGTACCAAATTTTCTCCATTGCTCTTCTCGAAATCTAACAATACTAAAATCAGCTGAATCTTTTTTCTTATTATTTCTTCTAAGGACTTCAATTTTTTTCTTTTCATCTTCAAAGAAGATTTTTGATATAAACTTGCTTTCCTTTGGTTGCCTTTCAATGCTATTTGCAGTTTCAATTATTTGTTCAACTGGAAGAAGGTCAAAATTTGCTGAATGTTTTGTTGTGTAAACAGATCCTGGACATAATTCTTCTTTCTCATTAGCTTTTTTGCATTCATCACAGAAAACTAACTGGCATCTGTTGCAGACTTCCCATCCTTCTAGAGCAGCATCTTTTAGAGTTTTCATCTGATTACAGAAAGTACACCTGATATAGCAGTAGATTGCTTCTTGTCCCTTCAAATCCTTCTGAACTCCTCAACGATTTTTTCCCTCTCATCTTCACCAAATTCTATGAATGTTCTGTAGTTATAGTCCCACTCACTTTGCTTTTTCTTAATATACCCAAGCCTTGTTAATCTCCTCAGACTATTTTCTACAAGATATTCTTTCATCTTTCCTGTAATTACTAATTTCTCTTTTATTCTTTCAGTAGTTATTGGTTTATCTCTATCACTTTCCAGATAAGCAATGATAGTTCCTAAAACAATCAATTCAGCTGATTGTAAATCGGATGGAGCGTAATGTGAAGATCTAAGACAATACCATTTTTCTCCATTCATATCATATTCAATGACATTGAGACCTAAGATCTGAACAAATGATCTGTATTCATCAATTGTTTCTCTCAAGGTTTGGATATCGAAGCGAGTTGCTAATAATAAATCAAGCTCTGAACATCCAAATACTGTAACTTTTTCTTTTACCCATTTTCTGGATAAAATTGTTGTAAGTTCTCTAAAGAGTTCTCCTTTTTCCTCATCTGATATAGAAGAAGGTAGAAAATTATTTTCTTCTACAACCTCATTAACTTCAATAGGCTCTTCCAGATGATTCTCTTCCATAATCATTCACTTTCTTCATTCGTATTTTTTGGTGAGAGAAGTACTGAACTTGAAATAACTTCAGATTCTTCTTCTAATTCGTTTTGAAAAATTAGTTCATCATCATTCAAAATCACTTGAATTTTCTTTTCACTTATTAATTTGGATAAAACTTCAGCTTCTAAAGTTGTTAAGAGCTCGTTCATCTTATTCTTCTTGATTTTCTTACCTACTAGCTTTTCCTTAATTTCATTTTCAATGTTCAAGATGTCACCTTTATCTAGAAAATTTATCGATAGATGCTCCATGAAAGATTGATATTTATTCAAAAAATTCTTAATATCTTCCATTGATTCTAAATTTATTACTTCTTCAGTTAAATTGTTTAAAGGTTCCTCATAGGATGTTTTAGTTGTTCCTGAGAAATATGTTATTGGAATACACAAACTTTTTACTTTATCTGCGAAAGTTTTTAGTCTTTCATGTGGATAAAGGAGTTGTTCTAAAAGATCATTTTCTCTTAATTCATTCATTTTGATGAAATCTTCATAAAGAGCTGAATCCAGAATACTTTCTTTTTTACTCTGCAAATATATATAAGCATCAGAAACTTTGGACCGATCCTCTTCAGATTCAATCAATTGTACAATTTCCTTCTTTCTTATTGACTTACCATATTTCCTCTTGAGCTCAAAAACAAGTTGAAATATATTCTCAACCCATTCTCTATTCTCCTCTATATAGGTTGAAATTATATCTGAAGTATCATCAATTATATCTTGATCAGTCAAGTTTTCACCTCAGGAGTCTTAACTTTACTCTCTATCAAAACCTTATGAGCGAATTCTTTTGAGAGTTCTACATCATCGAGAGAGGGTGTTATAAGTATAAATTGAGGGGTAATTATCCTACTCTCTTTTGAAATTCTATATGTTGCTAAAGCCATGGAAAATGCAAGAGCCTTATTCCTTTTATCAAGCTTTTGAGTAAACTCATCTATTGCATGTATTGGAGAATGGTTAATCATATGCAGCGCAAGAATTATCGCTTGAGCTAATAGTGTTTTTTCTCCCCCAGAGAGTTGTCTATATTTTCTATTATCTCCTTTAGTTTCTGCTTCAATATGTAACCCTGCATTTTTTTCATCATTATAATTTCGAATTTGTATAGATACATTCTCAAAGATATCTTGAAGAAGCAAGCTCAACATCTTATTCAAATGTTCTACAATATTGTGAAGTCCTCCTTCCCACTCATTGATTCTTTTATCTAAATCTTCTTTCAGATTATTCAAATGAACTTCTGTATTTTTCACTTCATCACGAAGGATATTGACATGTTGTTCTTGTTTTTCTATGCTTTCCTGTGATACTTCAGGGGTAATATCTAATAATTCTAATTGTCCTTTAATTTTATTGTATTCTGAGGAGATCTCCTCTTTATCAGAGCGGATATTTTCTGGAGGTTCTCCTTTCTGAACAGCTTGTTCATTTAGTGTTTCAAATGCTGTTTTGAGATCAGATACTTCTATTTCAAGAAAATCTATCATTCGTATAAGTTTATTTTTTTCAGCTGAAAAATCTTTGATTTCTTGATTTAAATTATTCAACTTGTTTCTTACTACATCGAATTTTTTCTGCTCTTCAGATACAGTTTTCTCAATTACAATGATATTGTCTGCAAGTTTAGTAATTTCTGTATCTAGTTTAGTAAGGTTTTCAGTTTCTGATCTTACTAAGGATTCTGCAGCGGTTCTGATTTGCTGTAATCTTAAAAATTCATTCTCTATTTCGTCAGCTCCCATTTTCCATGGTTTCAATTGGGTTTCTAAATCTCGTTTATTACCTTCACATTCAGCTAAGCTTCTGGTAATTCTGATTTTATCTTCTGTTATCTTTTCGATATCAAATTGAACTAATTGATGCTGTTCTCTTATTCTTTCAATTGACTGATATTTGTTCAGATCTAAACTCAACTTTAAGTTATATCTTCTTGGTGGTCTTGAGAATGCTTCTTGAGAGAGATAGTAACTGTTACAATCAGTTGTCAGAATGTTAGTTTTGAATTGCTTTGCATAATCTGTTAAGAGATTCGGAGGTAATGATGGAGAACCTAATAGTATCCTTACAAATTTAACTAAATATAGCTTAACTTGAAATGGAGCTTCAATTAAATTGACTGCAAAATCAATTATCCCTTCAGGTTTATTTTCTATTATTTGGCTTGTTAAGTAATCAGGTTTTGGACCTTTTTCATCCTCTAATACCCTCCCTACTGTGAAATTCGGTTTAAACGAGGGGAAAACTTCATCATAGATTCGCTTTGCTTCTTTGTATGCATTATGAGAAGTAGCAACAAATCCAAAAAGAGATCTTCCGAGAGATGTTTTTACAACTTCAGTATAATTCTCGAACCCTTTCTTTATCGAAATTATTTCGTAAATTGGTCCGATTATTTCATCCTTAAAATCTGAATTTTGAATTTTCTCTTTATATAAAATACAGTCCTTTATCAATTTTCTTTCATAATCGGATAACTCTCCATAAAGTTGAGATCTTTCGTTAATTCTTTGTTTAATTTTATCCTCTTCTACAACTTTGTTTTTTAGATTTATCTGACTAGTTTGTAGTTCACTGTTCAGACTAGACAATTCTCTATTTACATCATCCAGTTGATTTTGCAAATTTCTTTTTTGAGTTAATCCCTCATCAGTTTGAATATTCTCAAATTCACTCAATTTCTGATTAATATTTCTTATCTGATTTTTTGAAGATACTACTGCTCTATTTTTCTCTTCTTTCTGACCTTCCAATCTATTTCTTTGGTCAGACATTTCTCTCATTTTGGTCTTTCTATCAACTAGAGACTCCTCTACTTTTTTTACCTCTTCACTAAGATTTTCTTGATCAATCAAAGAAGCACCAAGCTTCTTTTCTATGTCATCCAATTCAGTCTTTTTAGTAATAAGATTCTGAGTTGATTCTTCTAAATGCTTCTGACTTTCCATAGCATTAAACCAGAATAACTCCCTCTCAAGGAAATCATATTTTTCGATGAGTTCTCTCTTTTTCTGTATTCTATCAAAATTCTCTCTGAGTCTCTCTAATTTATTCTCCTCTTTTTCTAATTGCATTACTAAAGGTGAATACTCTCTCTCCTTCTCTTGAACTTTTTTCTTTGAGTTGATATAACTACTGAATATCTCTTTTAGTCCTGTTGCCACTAGCAAACTGTCTAATTTCTTGTGAGGGGAACCATCGGCAAAAGAACTAAGATAACCTTCCTCAGTAAAATTTAGCATGGTATCGTCAAATATTCCGATATTTCTCATTAGAATCTGGATTTGCTTCTTTGTAACGTTTATTCCCTTTCCTCTCTTATCAACTATCTTTCTTCTAATATTTCCATCATGATTTATTTTTACATCAACAATGAAAAAATCTTCTTCAACATACGGTATTAAATCAGGGTCCGAAGTTGTGAAAACTCTTTTATCACTTAATCGTGGATTGTTCAATTTAAGTTTGATTTGAGTGAACTTGTCAAAAGGACCAACAACCTCTTTGTAGGTACTCAATGAAACTCTATTTGGGACATGACCTATTGCAATTATTAGAGCTTCCAAAATCTGTGTTTTTCCACTCCCATTAGCGCCTGAAATGACAACAATTGGAACTTCTGATAGCTTTAAATCTGTAGTCTTATGCATTTTAAAATTATATAGCATAAGGCTGTCAAAGATGTACATATCTGAATTAGATTCAACTGATATTGTCATTCAGTTCCGCTCTTGGAATCTAGCGACAAATCACTATTTAAAACAAGCTATTACATGGGTAAAAATAAAAGAAAAAAGAAAAAGAAAATTATTTTTTAAGTTTCTTTCTTGTGCCGGTAGCGACTGCTGTAACGAAGATTGCACTGATTGACCAGAATACTATGTCATAAGATCCTAGTCTTCTTGTATGAGTTCCACCTGTGAAAACATCAGCTCCCGCTGAGGATCCAGTTTGTGTCGATTGTCCATAATCTTCCCAATCTTCTTCTTCTTGAGCTGACCCATCTAGTGCAGCTAATAAAGCCGCATCTGTTACATCAGGTGCTTCGATAATTCCATCGACCGCAAGATCACTTCTGAATCTACTATCATAAACGATTATGATACCAGGAATATAACAACCATAGCTAGTAAGGAACATCCATCTCATTGTAAATATGACAGATTCTCCAGGTAGGAGAGTTATTCCTTTGAATCTGATGACACCTATACCTAGATATGTTTCATTTGCAGTCAGTCCTTTAGTTGTAGTTTTACGTAATAATTGCATCTCAGTTGCATTGTAAAATTGAACTGCAGTTATATGGGTTCTTTCATCACCAATATTTGTTACAGTTATAGTGATTTCTAATTCCCAAGGAGCATCTGTTGGAATGATATACTCAACACTTACATCAATGTCTAGTATTGGTTGTGGGAATGCTGGTCTTCTATTTAGAGTCTTTGGTAAAACCAAACCCCAATCCATATTAGAAGCAACTATTTGATAGGTTTCTGCAGCTCCAGCAAAGATAGATGTTAATCCAAGTGATCCTGGAGATAATTCAATTATTCCATCGGATAAAATGGTTTGTCCAACATCACTCTTGAAACCAACAACACCATAAACAGGGTGTATTCCCAAGAAGGAATTAGCTAGAACATCAGCTTGACTGTTATATATTGCACCTGGTGCAATTGTTCCAATTTCATCAACCCAGAATAATTCAGGATCTACCAATTGCCAATCAGGTCCCATTCGCCCATGATATAGAGCAAGAATTACTTCTTCAGCTGGAAGATTTCCAGTGTTTTCTATTGTATAATAGACAGTAACAGGATCTCCTACTAAGTATGCAGTTTGATTTAACGAAACATGCACATTAAGAACAGCTTCATCATCTGCTATTTGGAGATTAATTCCATTGCTGAATCCATAGTATTCAAAACCTTCTGCATCCATATATGCAAATCTTGCACCAGTTGATAACCAAGTATTTGTCCAAGGCTCATAGTAGCTTAATGGTCTACTGAATCTATCACCTAAATGAGGTAAGATTGCATCGCCTAAACCAAATAGATATCGTAAGACATCATAACCAGTTTTATCGACAGTAGTCAATTGTAAAGCAGGAAAACTTGCTCCAACATTTACTTCATCTAGACCCATCATTCCATAATGATTAGCTTGAGAGGGAATGTTATCTAGAGCCCAGCTTACGTTAACTGATTCACCGGGATGTAATAATGGAATTATTGTACTCAGAAAAGTTTCATTATAACTATCTTCTAATCCCACTCTACCAATTTCTTTAGTAATGAAATCAAAATCCATAGTATCAGGGGTAAAGATGTCTTGTTCAGAGTACAGTATATTGAACAAATAATCTCCTGCAGCTTGTACTGCATCTTTTAGTTCAAATTGATAGTCAGCAATTAGATCACCAAGTGTATGTAATTCATAATCAAACATACTTATTGGTGCTAAGAAAGCAGTAGCTTGATCAACTAATGCATTAGGTAATCCAAGTGATGAATTAAAGTTTATATAAGTTGATACTGTGCCTGTTTGTCCTGGTATTCCCAGATCATAGAACATACTATCAGTCTTAACTTGTTGAATAGTATTTGCAGGATTTATATCAATATAAGACATATCAGTATTATTCTGATACCATCCATCAAGAATTAGAAATTCTTGTTCATAAATGATATCTGGATATAAACCTTCATCAATGAACATTTCTCCTTCAAAGGTCATCAATATAGTTCCTGTAATCGCATTTGAATATCCTTCATCAATAGTTACATCATCTCTCAAATCCCAAAGTTTTGGTTTTTGAGCTAAGAAATCTAAGAAATCAGGTCCTAGAGGATAACTAATCTCAATATCTACAGCATCTTCAGTTCCAGTATTCGAAACCACATAGTCCATCTGTAATCTTCCTGCAGTATTTAGTAAATCTTGATCATATGCCATATTTACAGATACTCTAGGAGATGATGCTAGTGCTGTGTGATTAATGTTAAATACAACTTCATAATTACTTCCAAGTTTTGGTAGTGACCAAGGTGTATTTAGATCCCAATCCATTTTTCCTGTTATTTGAGGAGCAAAGTTATTTGGATCTGGTGTAATACTTAGAGGATTTATTGTATATGGGAATCTGAATTTTAGAACCGAGAATATTGGTTGTAGTGCGATTCTTGGCCACACATTTTCTCCAAATATATTATCAGTTGATAATGTATATGTAGTAGCTCCAGTAATTGCATCTGGATCAATATAATATACTCCTCTAGCTGCTGTCAGCTTTCCATCAACTTTCATGTTACCCATAAAAGCTACTTTTACAGGAGAATCAGTTACTTCAACTGGATCGAGTAGGGACACAAATCCATTACTAATGTCTGTTTGAAATTCTGTAATCAATGTATTGAATATGGTTTCTGGCATACTCCCTGAAAATATGTATAAATAACTTCCAAGTAAGCCTTCAGCTCTTGACCACATCAAATTTGTTCCGTAAGCTGCATTAAATAATAAAGCTATTTCAATTGCTCTAACCAAACTACCTCCAACTCCTAAAGATGCATCAATTTCTAATAAAAGTGTAGCATTTTCGGGAGATTTGAAAGGTCTCCTTAAAATATAATCTTGAAAATCTGATTGGTTTGAAGCAACAAAAGCCCAACTTTTCACTTCGCTGAATAGAGGATTTGCATCTATTGCAGGCATGGCGCCTCCTATTAGGTCCAGTTCTACAACGGCAGCAGAATCTATACCAGCGATTATTCGCATTTCTTCTACAAAAACAGGGTTCAGAATATCAGCGTCGAGTGTGGTGTTTTGTGAAATTATCTGAGCTTGAGTCACTGACCCGCTCATTGTAAGAAGGATAATTGTCAAACCCAACAAGGCTGAACCCAAAATTGCCTTTTTTTTCATTTTAGACCTCCAATATTGTCTAATCTTAACAAGTGTTTACTTTTATTATAAGTATTATTTTAGAA
This sequence comes from Candidatus Heimdallarchaeota archaeon, assembly GCA_016840095.1. GTDB lineage: Archaea > Asgardarchaeota > Heimdallarchaeia > Heimdallarchaeales > Heimdallarchaeaceae > UBA460. The sequence continues at coordinate 55,834 of JAEOSZ010000011.1, read as the reverse complement.
TCCTCTAAAATTGAGAAGTTCGAAAAAAATAGAGGCTATGATTACAATCTTTCTAAATGGTAATATTAGAGTATCAGTCATTTACAAGTAAGGAAATCTCAATTTTACCCAACTAACAGAAACTAATTCAAGACATTTTTTCTCTGATTTTATTTGCAGCAATCTCTGGCAACATTCCGTTAATATAGGTCATAGTACTGGTTTCAACAGCTCCTAGAAGCTTAAGAGACTTGATATTTCTCTGAGGAGTGTGTAGTTTGAAATAAAGATGGAACATGTTTGAACCTTGAGTATTCAAAGGACTCTGATGTAATGAGAGAGAATAGCTAATCTCTTTTTCAAAAATGCTATTCAAAGAAGTGATTGTTTGTTTAATTGTTGAAACAAAGGAGTTCATCTCAGATCTAGTACATTGATGTAGAAAATTGACGTGACGATTGGGATATACAAACACATCAAATGCATGTCTAGCAAAATAAGGAACTAAAGCAACAAGATTGATATCATGAAAAATGATTCTCTCTTCCTTTTCCTTTTCTTCTTCGATATAATTACAGACCATACAAGAATTGTTTTTTTCTTTGAATTGTTTTATGGAATCAAATTCCTTTTCAACTAAATTTGGAATCACAGGAAACCCATAAATTTGACCATGAGGATGAATAAGAGTTGCCCCAACGTCTTCACCGTAATTTTCGAAAGGAAGAATGTATTTGATATTCTTATCCAAATTGAATTCCTTAGTAGCACTTATCCATGTTTGAAAAATTTGGAAAATTTCTTCATCTGATAAATCGATAAATTTGAAATTGTGCTCATTTGTATAAACAACAATATCACATCTTCCATAATTGCTCATTTTTATTTGAAATTCTCCAGAACTAATTTTCTTAGGCTCTTTTCCAATTTCAAGTGCTGGAAATTTATTAGGAATTCTAATTGGTTCTGTAAATTCAGGAACCTCTGGAGATCCTGAACATAGTGGGCAAGAGTCTTTTTTTCTATCAGGCCTTGCTTGTCTCGCTTCAGAATAGATTATCCATTCGTCAGTAAAAGGATTCTTTCTGATTTCTCTTTGACTCATTGCTTTAGAACTGCTATTGGTGTATTTAATATCTTCGGATATTTCTAAGCTAAATAAAAATTACCATTTTTTACCTCCCAAAACGTTTATATTATGAATTAAGTGTTTCCTCTTGTGTATTCTACTATCGTTTTACATGCTAATTTACAGTATGCAGAAATTCCAGTTAGTGAGATACCAGATGTTGTGAACAAAAGTTACATTCCAGTTCTTTCTACTCTACTAGATATTCCTAAACTGGAAGTGGTTCTCAATTTTACAGGTGTCACTTTAGAGATTCTAAAGAACAGTTATCCTGAAGTAATTGATTTACTAAAGGAAGGAATAGAACAAGGTAAATTCGAGATGGTAGGCTGTGGATATTCACATCCAATCTTTCCTCTATTACCTGTTATTGATATGAAAAAACAGATAGAATTCAACAATGATGTTCTTGAGTCAACTTTGAATTACAAACCTAAGGGATTCTGGTTACCTGAATTAGCTTATGATCCTTTAATTCCAAGAGTCCTAAAGAATTTCGATTTTTCATATACTTTCATTGATGAAGAATTATACAATATGAGCTCCCCTCTACTAAATGATTCTAATGAATATAATTTTCCATACTTCTCTGCAACTCATTATATTATAGAATTTATGAAAGCGAAAGGAATTTTGAGTAAGTTTTTCAAATATAGAAGAGCTGTAAAAGGGCTCAAAAAATCTGCTAGAAAATCAAATTTCAATCCAGTTGAGTTAAAAGGTGTTAAGGGAACAATTACTGGTTTAAAAGTACCTCAAGCTTGGAGCATTTTCTCATCAGCCAGCTTAATGAAATTTCCTTTTATTTCACAAAAGAAAGCGATAAGAAACTTATCAAGGCATAAGAAATCTACAGGTCTAGTTATTCCATATGGAACAGATATCGAATTTTTTGGTTATAGAAGCCTTGTTGAGGGAAAAATGATAACACATGAGGATCTGAGGAAATTCATTGAAAGAATGATGAAAATCCCAGAAAACCAAATGATCTTACCTTTCAAATATCTAAAGGACAATAAACCAAAAGATCTTGGCTATATGAAAACAGGAAGTTGGGCTCCAGATAGGAGATTGGATCTTTGGACTAGAGATGAAGACAATCAGAAATTGGAAAGGCTTTGTTGGGAAGCACGATGGTATTTTGCTCATCTACCAGAAAGTGAAATAACCGAACAGATGTGGAAACATCTACTGCTAGCAGAAAATAGTGATGGTAGAGGATGGGATCCAATCCCTGAAAGAAGATTAGATTGCTTTTCTCATGCCTATGATGCCATAGAACTAGCTAGAGAAAAATACCTTGACCGTTATATTAGGGGAAAAACTGGCAGATAAAATACATAGAACGACAATGTTTATAATAATCATTTCAAATCTCTATTTATTCGTTCATTGATTAGATTGTTGGGGCAAAATGGAATTAGAAATATATATTCACGATGAGCACTGTGACCACTGTCAGCCTACATTAAAGTTTCTGACAGCAGTTATAAGCGCACTAAAAACACAAGAAGTAAAACTAATAGTTCATCAAGTAAGTAAGAAAAGAGAATCAGCTGAGAAAAAAGGCATTCCCTTAAATCAATTGCCTGCAATTCTTTTGCCGTCTGGTTGTATTGTTGCTGGTTCACTATCGCATGATCTAATAGGAGTTCTTGTATGTAGTCTATTAACAAAATCTAAAGTTCCTATTCAATCTATCGAAAAATTCGAAATCAGTAAAAAAGAAGCTCCATTACTATTAGAATTAGCCTCCGCAATGATCGAATATCAAGCTGCTTATACACTACGAAGAGATAGGTCATACACATTCATAGTCAAAGAATCAACAGAACAAATCCCTATAGAAAGATATGAACAACTCTCTAAAAACACAAAAATAATGGTGCTAACAAATTTTGATAAACAAACCAACACTGATTTATATGAACTCGGTCTTGATCCTAATGTTTACCTAGGACACATTATCAGAGACAATATTTACTTATCTGCAAATCTTATTATCTGGAGAGATCGTGCAAACCATGTCAGCTTCTTCAGAGTAAGAAGAGTTGAAGGGGATAAGTATGTTGGAACCTGTTCATGTCTTCTTGGTGATGGAAAACAGATGATTAGAGAATTCTTCAAACCTCTATTTCTGACTTCAGCAACAATAGATACTGAAGGAAATAAAGGGACAGGTCAAAACAGAATAGTAGCAAATGTTAAAGAAATCAGTAATGATTTAGATCAATTGCTTAGAAGATAACTCATTTGTTATTTCTTTAAAATCCCAAAACCATCACACAAACTGAATTTTATCATACATTCTCCGGTTTTAGTAACGTAGTACTTACAATATCCACCCATTATAGGATCATATTTTTCACAATCAGCATCAGAATCACCATCATCTGATTTCTTGTTACTTGGGGGGAGTGGAATTTCCGCCATTTTACTTACCTACACAGATATGAATTTGAGTAGCATATAAATAGTTTCTCAATGATTGAATCAACCAATTAGATACTTGGGATTCTTTCTTTCACAATTAGGACAAGTTTCATCATATTTCCCTAAAGGGGTTTCACAGCCAGTACAATTGAATGGCTTTTCTTCTTTTTTCTTATCCTTAATTTTTTCTGAACCATTATCGCTAAACATTTCTAAATTATTATAGAAAAAATGATTAATAATTATTACGGGTAAGACAAATTAAGCTAAAAATTCGTTTTTTTACAGATACGCAACGCTTATTATAGGCTAAAAACCACTTACTGTTTAAAGATATAAAAATGAATCTGGCGGAAATAAAATGATAAAATTAACAGTAAGATTAGATAATGTATTAGATTCAGAGCCAGAATATATGTTAATTAACTCTGATTTAGCCCACAAATATGATATTTTGCCTGGGCAATTAATTGAGATTTCTCCTTTTAATATTGGATTAAAAGTATCCACAAGTGACAATTATCCTGAAAATACAGTAGGGATATCTGGAAAACTAGCCAAAGAGCATGGAATCCAGAAAGGCAGTGAGATAGTTCTTAAAGAACTCACTAATGAACATTTAATTCATCTAATTCATAAAAAAATGAGGGGAGAAGTGCTTAAAGAAGAAGAAATAGATGCTATTTTCGAATCTATAGATAAAAATTTGATGCATCCAACTCAAATTGCAGTATTGATGTCGTTATTCCAAGTCCAAGGTTTGACTATGGAAGAAACAACCTCAGTTGCTAAAGCTATTATTCATAACTCTCAGATTTTAAATCCTAAGAAAAAGCCTGTGGTTGATAAACATAGTATTGGAGGTATTGCAGGAAATAGAATAACTCCTATTATGATACCTGTTTTAGCAGCTTCAGGACTCACAATTCCCAAAGTTTCCACTAGAGCTATTACATCACCAGCCGGAACAATTGATGCAGTAGAATTGCTTATGCCTTGTGAACTAACACTTGAAGAAATGACAAATGTAGTAGATACAACTGGAGGATGCATTGTAAGTGGTGAAACTGTAGGTTTGGCAGATGTTTCTGATAAGATTATCTCAGTTCTTGAGACTGTAAAAATCGATCCTAAGGAATTCATGGTTGCTAGTATTATTGCTAAGAAAATAGCAGCTGGATCTGAATATGTTCTAATTGATCTACCAACTGGTAAGGGAGCTAAAGTTGTTCATAGAGAGGATGCTCAAGAAGTTGGTAGTTTATTCACTTCATTAGGGTATGCTCTGAAAATCAAACTTGATTGTATAATCAGTCCTGGTGACAGACCTATTGGAAGTAAAATTGGTCCCGCTTTAGAAGCAAAAGATGCTTTACAAATCCTAACTGATCAAAGTGGAAGTGCAGATTTAATGAGAAAGGCTCTTTCATTATCAGGTATTATTCTAGAAGCTCACAACTGGTGTCCACGAGGATATGGTTTCGAATATGCTGAAGATATTCTAAAAAGTGGTAAAGCTTTACAGAAATTCAGAGAAATTGTTTCTGCTCAAGGTGGAGATGAAAATATTAAAGTTGATGATATTCCTACAGCTCCCTATATTGACACTATTGAAGCAAAAAGTGATGGTGTTGTTTATGCAGTAGATAGTGCCCCGATTTCAACAATAGCTAGACAAGCTGGTGCTCCTGCAGACAAAACAGCTGGTGTTGTCCTCAGAGTAAAAAGAGGAGATAGATTCAAGAAAGGTGATGTTCTTTTCGAAATTCACTCATCATCTGAAAGCAAATTAACATCTGCTATCAAATTAGCAACTTCAGATTTCGAACCTATTGACATGGAAAAAATGATCTTAGATATCATTAGAGGTCCAAAGGAGTTGTAAGAAGTATCATGGATGAACTTAGTGGTTTCGAGTATAACTACTTAGTTTTTTCTACTCCTCAATCGCTTAATTCAGATAAGATTATTGAGAAGATAAAAAATCAAAAACAAGAAGCAGTTTATCTGCAAGTGTTAGATCCAAAATTCTTGATAAGTGATAAACAAATTGTAGCTGCTTTGTTTCACACAAAACGAGCTTTTCACAACAACAAAAACATTGCAAGGGATTTTTCAACTGAATTCATAGTACGTCTAGCAGGAAAACGACAGATTTCTAGTTCAATAGATCTCTTAGGCATAAAAGATTCATCTACAGAAATAATGATCATAGCATTTGGTAATGAACAAAATCAAGTAGAGCGAGAGTTCAATTTATTTCTAGATACTATTTCCGAGAACATATTGGATGATAAACAAAAGAAACTCCCTATATTGGAATTAAAAGAACTAGCAGAATATTATGGATGTGAAGAAAAACTAGAAATTATTGAGAAAAAGGCTCTTGAAATAATAGCTACAGTTGAAATACTTTGAACTAGTAGGAAGGTATCCAAGTTTTTAGAAGTTGAAATCCCATCTCTCTATATTGGGTTACAATATTTGCAATTCGTTCTAGCTGTTCTCTTTCTTTAGAGGGTGAAGAAAATATTATTGGTTTAAGCTTATGTACCATTCCAGATAAAGCCCCGATTCCAGCTGTACTATATGCCCTCTTTCCACTTCCAGTTCTATATTCATAATCAGGTTCAACTAAAAGCTTGTTATACCAAAGTGGATGTGCTGACATGATTTTGAACCCTTCAGCCGCGGGATAAGATCCCCCTTCCATAATATGATGGTTGAATTTCTCTAAGGCTGCTTTGTTGGGATGGAAAACATTTCTACTAATAATCCCTTTAACATAGGTTTGAACTGTTTCTGCCTGTTCAATAATGTGAAAAGGTAGTATGGTCGATACCTCTGTTATTGTAGCATCAATTTTGTCTGACTGGTATATCTTATCAGCTGTATAGATTTTTCCAAGAAGTTCCAATGGTAAACATATTCCATTTATTTCCAATGAATCTTCAAGATAATTACCTCTATCTACTGCAAATTCAGAATGATATATTCCTGGACCAAAAATAACCGCTAATCTTTCATCTGTAAGTTCCTTAAATGTCTGAGTTTCATCAGTTAGCATTACGATAGTATCTCTTCGTAAATCCATTACTGGTTTATCTAGAAATACACCTTTATTTTGAGTCCCAATTAATTTTGTCCAAGAAGTAATAATCAGTAATGAGTTCAAGTTTCTTGATTCCATTTCTTGTAATCTCATTTCTTTTTTCTTGTTCTCTAATGATATTATCTCTTCATCTATTCTCTTTAGAACATGTTCAGTCTCTGGTAATCTTCTGGGAAAGCCTTCATCAGACATAAAAGCGATAAGGTCACGTAAAGGAATCTCACCAGTATCAAAGTCATAGAAATTAGCTCCAGAGCCATAATATTGTTTCAAGAGTTGTAGAAGTTCTACTCGTTTGTGTATTTCTTTGTATTCCTTGGAATCTTCGACTTTTAGTGACATTGTACTATAAACATCCGTATAAAGGCTTAAGTTATATCTAATGTTTAGCTATTTATTCTTTTTGAGATATGTAATGAGTCTGGGTATATTCCAGTCTCAATCAGATGTGATGCAGCATCTATAGCATATGATAAGGAATCTTCAATGGAACAAGAATCGAAAATTGAATCTAGAAAAGCACCATTAAAACAATCACCTGCTCCTACAAATTTCACTTTTCGTTCTAATTCCTTTGCTTTTAACATGATTTTTTCTTTTCCATAGAAAATGACTTGTTCAGCTGAGTGAAAAATGATAGGTAATTTTAGATGTTCTGATAATTCTGCAGGTGACTTTGAAAATTTATCTGTTAGTGTAGCTAATTCATGTTCATTGACTGAGAGATATTTTTCTCCTTCAAATTTACTTAACTGTTTTAATATTGTGCTGAATTCAATTATTCTATCATATTTAGAAATATCAGAAGGATCTATGAAAATAATTCCATCAAAAGAAACTCCAGAACATGAGGTCAAAAGATCAAGTGATTCAATTTCATTTTCAATCCTATCAAGTATGTTTTCATCTACTAGACTTAGAAGAAGAGAACTTATCCATTCAACTGAAGACGCATTAAGAGCTACATTACTAATTGGTTTTAAAGGACTCTCGCGATAATAGTTGATAATTTTTGGAGTTAAGTTTCCTATTGAAAGATTTCCTTGAACTGAATTGAATTGAATTTCTCCATCCAACATATTTAGTATTGTAGTATAATTTACATTAACATTCTCAATTGTTGTGATTTTCACCGGGATGCCTTTGTCTTTCACTAATTTTTCAAAGAAGGTAGAAGAAGGTCCTACATAAGTTATATTTCTACCTAGTGTTGCTAAAGTTCTACAAAGGTTGAAACCATTTCCACCGGGTTGAAAATCTATTTTTGTATTAATATGATGAGATCCTGTTTTAGGAAGTTCTTTGATAAATCCTGTTTTTTTCTGGTTGATAGGTTGAATATCAATATCAATAAAAGCTGGATCAAAACCTCCATAGATCATTGTATCCTTTAACACGATAACCTCACCTACATTTTTTCCAAAGTATCTATACCCATTACTTCAAACAGACTCTCCAGACTTTTTGCAAAAGAATGAACTATTGTAACTCTTGTATCAAGACTGTTTTTATCTTCAGCTTGTAAAACTGGACATGCATCATAGAATTTGTGGAAAGCTGAAGCTAATGAAAATGCATAATTCGCAACAGTGTCAGGTTTGAGTTGTTCTAAAGCCCTTGAAATGACAAATGGGAGTTCTTCCATTAGATTAACAATTCTCCATTCAGCTTCGTTTTTTATTGAGTAATTGATGTCTTTTGCAGACTTAATTATCTCATTTACATCAATATCTTTCTCAGGAGCTTTTTCTAGAATGTTTAATGCTCTAGCATAGGAGTACTGCAGAAAAGGACCTGAATTTTCATTTGGATCTACTGCCTTTTTTACAATGATATCAACAGCTTTCTGTGGATCAATTTTAAGTATTGAATAACGAATACTACTTGTAGATACCTTACTTGAAATTACTTTCTTAATTTCTGGCGTATAATCACGATTTTCAAGAATATTATCTATTTCATTTTTTGCAAATTCAAGTAACTCATCACATGTAACATATTCAAATTCTCTACCTGCCATTTTTTCTCCTTCTAAAGTAACAATCTCATAATCATAATGCAAGATACTATCAGCTTTTTCTTTTTCTCCCAAACCATACAAAGCTGTTCTTACTGATAATTGTGCAAGTTGTTGGTCTTTACCAATTACATTGATACAATAGTTTGCATTAAATTTCTCCAATTTATTGAGATGATATGCAATATCTCTACAAGGATATAGGGCAACTCCTTCAGAATTAACTAAGATTAAATCAGGAATTTCATGCTTGATATTATATTTTTCTTTGAAACCTAATTGTGATGCAATTATATCATTTCTGAGTAAAAGAGCCTGTCCATCGTGTCTAAGAAATCCGTTTACATCTAATTGAGAAAGTATCTTATCGACTTCACCAGACCATGCAACTTCCGATTCCCAGTCAAAGACCTCATGATGAATATTGTAGAGATTCAGTGTTTCAGTATGTCCAGACATAGTACTTTCTGTCACTTCTCTAAATTTCTTCTTTATTACTTCATCTCTTCCATCAAAGTAAGCTGCAAGATGTGAGTTTACCAATTCCTCTAAATCTTCAATCTTCAGATCAAGAAGATTTTTCAGATGAAGATATAACTGTGGCAATTTCACTTTTAGTGAATTTTGAACACGATTGAGTTTGCGTAATTGCTTAACTATTCTCTCTTTCTGTTGTTTAGCAGTATCCAATTTTTCTAGTTCTGATTCATAATATTCTAATTCAGCTTCATCTATTACATAAGAAGACTTCTCAGAAATTGGTTTAATAGATAATTTTTCAATTTCCTTTTTTGCCAAATAAATTTCATAAAAAGTATTCATTAAAGCATATATCTTTCCAATCCAGATATCGATCTTAGTGTCAGGTTTGATTTTTTTCTCTTTTAATAAGAAATAACCAATTATTACTGGAGCAATTTGACGTCCTAAATCATTAACGTAATATCTAAAATTTACAGCCGCGCCTAGGAATCTATACATACGTCCAATAACATCCCCTAGAATAGAATTTCGAATATTTCCTATGTGTAATGGACTAATGGGGTTTGCTGAAGTATGCTCTACGATAACTCTTTCATCCTTTCTAGAATTACTTTTTCCATAAACATCTGTAGAAACAATGTTTAACAGAGTTAATTTTGTAAACTCATTTTGATTGAGAAAAATATTAAGAAAACCACCTTTTAGCTCAACTTTTTCTATGATTTCTGTTTTTGAAAGATTACTAATCAATTCTTGACCAACATCTTGAGGAGATTTAGAAGTTTCTTTTGCTACATTAAATAATGGAAAACTTATATCCCCCAAATCAGAAGTATGGGGCTTAGACCATACTAATTCTGTTGTAACTTTGTATTTCTTTAGAAGAATCTCTTGTAGTTGTTCTTTTATTGAATCATAAATGCGAGAATTCATGGATTTTTGCTCCTAGGTTATAACAAACTTCTCTATTCTACTTCTACAAACTATTTTGAAAAATACTTAAACTTTCCTTCTGTCGGTTGTTTTACATAAACTTTTATTTGAAAAAATTACTCAAAATGTGAATAGATATATAGTAGTGCAAAAAACACTATCTAAACTCTTGAGAAAGCTGAAAGGGGAACTAAATGGGTAAAGTACCAAATGTGACAAATGAAGAATTTGAAAATATTCTAAAAACAGAAACTAAACCAATTATTGTAGATACCTGGGCACCATGGTGTGGACCTTGTAGAAGTATTGAACCATTCTTTGAACAGTTATCTGAAAAACATGCAAATACAGTAAGATTCCTTCGTATGAACATGGACGAAGAATCAATTTTTGCTCAAAAATACATGATTTCGAGTCTTCCTACATTTGTTGTCTTTAAAGATGGAAAACCATTCAACTCTCTTATAGGAGCAAAGCGAGATAAGCTAAAAGCTTTAGTTGAAAGTACTGCAAAAGGCAAATAATCTTACATTAAGTTTTTAGGCTAGTTTTTTTCATAATGTAATTTAAGAAAGACCTACAAGTGAAAAGATTTGAGCTTTGATAAAAGTAAAATCACCTATCCTTCTGGATTATATGAGTATCTAGTCCGTAAAGCTAATTCTGCTGTAGGGGAGGCTTTCATTACTATCTCATTTCCTATTCTAGAAATTAAATTTCTAAATAGTAGAAAACGAGGAAGTCAGAAAACAATAGATTGGTTGTTTGAAGAGCTGAGTCAAAGAATCGTAAATATTTCAAAGAAATACAAGCTGGAATTAGGACAATCTGCCCAAAGAAGAGATTTAGTGATAGATTACGTTGTTAAACCAAGCTTTCATCAAATTGTTATCAAAGGTTATCACTATATTCCAATAAAATCATTTGGAAATATCCTTGATATAGTGCTCTGGAGTTATATTATCTTCATTACAGGACATACTACAAGCGAAGACAGAGGGGCTAAAGAAATGCATCAAAAATATCTAGAGAGTTTTGAAGAGTTCAAAAATCACTGGAACAGAATGCCAAGAAAGAAATTGCCTTTAGTAGATGAAAAAGCTTGCTTTATCTGTGGAAAGGAGGCTTTTGCGTTAAATTCTTGGAATTATAAATCCAAGTCATCAAGTTTTGAAATCTATACTCCTGTTTGTAGAACACATAGAGACAGACTCATTTAGAATCTGATTCATTTACGAAAGTTTATAATTTTGCACACTCATTATAGATTAATGTTCGAAACTCTCTCACCTGAAAAGAAAAATGAATTATTAGTAATTTTGCGAGATATCTCAAGAGAATGTAGCCTCAGTGCTATTGCTGTAGTGAGTTCTGAAGGGCAAGAATTAGCTTTCTTTGCAGAACGAAGTACAGATCAGGTAGTAATGTCAGCATTAGCATCAGCTCTTAATTCAGCAGGACAGCAAACAGTAAACCAAATTAAGTGTGGTAACCTTGATCAAGTAATAATAAAAGGATCAGAAGGTTTTGTTATACTACTAAATCTTGATCAATATATAGTTCTCGCTGCATCTAAAGACATCTATACATTAGCACTTGCAATGAACATATTGGGTAAATATGGAAAGAAGGTTTATCAAATCCTTACGACTTAGGTCTTTTTTTTCTAACTATAAGCAAATATACAATACATAATGCCAATGAGATTTCAACAACAATTGGTCCCCAAGAAACATTGGCTATAATTCGGATTGTCCAATAATATGTCCCTGCTGATGAACGAACTGCAAGAGTATATTTTTGAGGAGAGATAGAAAAATTAGCTGGATTGAAAACAAGCAAATGAGTTCCATTCTCATAATCTATTACATCATAACTTCGAGCAAGAATAATGCCATTTTTCTCTATAGTCAAATAGAAATCCCAATTAGTTAGAGGTTTGTAAGTATTAACGGCATTTGTTCTAATCTCCAAGGTTTCCTTTCCTTGTACAACCTCTAACTCAGAAATAGTATAGTTAATGTCAACTAAAGTTTCAACAGAATTACTGATTATATTTTCTAGTAATTCTAAATTATCACCGAAATTTAAGACTAAATTTGAAATGTCATAATTAATTTTAAACTCATTGTAAAGATAAGGTGAATTTAGAAACATATCCAAATCATTTGCTGCGATAATGAGTGAACCATTATTTTCTCTATTATCATAATAAGCAAATCGATCAGCAATTGAATTTAGAGAATCATTATACCTTATCACTTCAAAAGGAGAGGGGATGAATAATTGCTGAATTTCACTTGGATATGAAGCAATTCGATGAGCTTCTAGTGTTAAGTCTATAGTTTCATTGATTAATCCTGTAGGTGTATACACTATATCTGTTATCCCCAGAATACTATTGAGTTTAGTCACATTACTTAGATCTGAAGGAAGAATAATCAATGTTCCACCTTGATACTCTCCTCCAGGGTAAATATAATCAGATATAATTGCTTCATCTAGTGATGTAAGACTATTAAATGATGGATTAATCAAAGCAATTACTTCAAAATCGTTAAGATTCATTTGGCTTAGTTGTTCAGCATCTCCATCAATATTAAGCACTTGAGGGGTTAAACCATAGCTTCTTGCAAAGTCATAAAGATAATGAAGATTTCCAAACATTGAATAAAATTGTTGGTTACCATTCTCACTAACATCAAACAAGATTCTACCTTTTCCATATCTTACTTGGAAATCGATATTTAATGAAAAAATCTCAGAACTAACATTGAAATCAATGCTATTTACTATGTGTCCTGTATAAAGATTCTCAGTTGTAAAATTAACAAGCAAATCATATTGACCAATATCGTAAAATGAAGGAATTGATAAACTAAAGAAATCACTTAAGGGGGCTGGAAGAATTAAGCTCAATCTGTTGATTTCCTTGTTGATAAAAAGGTGTATGTAAAATGAATGTCTTTCATTTTTCAAGAAGATATTTCTTAAATATGGAGCATTTGATGGCCAAACTGTTATACTGTTTGGATTTTGCAAATATACTCTAGATTCATTAACATCTACTAATCCTGCACCTTGATGTGTCTCAGGGATTAAGAAATTTATGTGTTCAGCATAAGGGGAGATGTAATCTATTACCAATGATTCTGAAGTTTCTAACAATGAAGCTTTCAACACAGATGGTTTTTGGTCAGGGTAAACTTGTTTTAATAAAGAACAAACTCCAGAAACAACAGCAGTAGAATAACTTGTTCCAGAAGCCAATGTTGTTCCTTGTAGATGTGTTGAGGTTGTATTTAATAAAACACCTGGAGCAACAACATCTGGTTTCATCCAAGTTTCATCAAAATCTGGAGAATCTAAGAGAAGATTCTCAGAACTCTGATTATAATGAGGTACTATTGGTCCAGCACTGCTTTTTTCATATAGAACACTATTATTATCTACAGCTCCTACTGTAATTGCTTTCATGGAAATTCCAGGACTTAAAACTGTATATTTGTCATTATATCCTAATGAAGGATCTCCACGGGAATTTCCTGAAGCAACACAAACTACAATTCCACTTTCAACTGCGTTATTCACTGCTTCAACTTCAGGTGAATCTTTTTCGGTTACATCTTTACCTAAAGAGAGATTTATCACATCTGCTCCATTAGCAATTGCCCAATCTAATCCTTCAATTAAATCTTCAACTGTTCCTGTGGCATCATAGGATAGAATCTTACCAATTAGAAAATCACAATTTGGAGCAACACCTCTATCATATCCGGCTAGACCATTTCCACCAATTATTCCTGCAACTTTTGTTCCATGTCCATTATCATCCTCATAATTAGCATTGTTTTCTATAAAATTCCAGCCATCTATTATCCTATTCTCATTGTCCATATTAACATTCAATGCAGGATGAGTAGATTTTATCCCTGTATCAAGGATAGCTACAATGGTATCATTTCCATAAAAACCTAAATCCCAGAGAGCTTGAGATTTTACTTTGCTATTGTAATCATCCACATCTCTGGTATAGCTTAAAGAAGTTAGTTGAGTATCTGAACCTGCAGCTGTAATAACAGAATTTTCCCAAACTGATATAATTTTTCCTCTATCTATTTGATTCAGTAAATCAGCTTTTGAAATTGTTATTGCAATACCATCAAATATGTCAAAAAACTTCAGATCCTTCCCTAAGATTTTAAGAGACTTGATGTCATCTTCTTTATTTGGTTTAATTAAAACTCTAAAGAAGTCATTATCTTTTGATATCAGAATTTTATCTAAAAATAGTTTTTCTCTAACAACACTGTCTAATTCAACTGGGGCACAAGAGGGTACTGATGCTGATTCATCAACAGCATTACTAAATGATGTGCATGAAAACAAACATAGAGTGATAAGAAGAAATGCTTTGCTTTTATTAACCAGAGAGGAAATTTGTTTCACAAACATGTGATAGTTTCCAACTATAAAAATTTAAGGTGAAGAGCTAGTTAAAATCCTCAATAGCATCTGCAAGATTGTTAATAATTATATCTGGACCTTCTTCATTTACAAGCTTCCCAAGATCATTCATGGTTGTTACACCAGATAATACTAAACAAGAAGTAATTCCAGCATCATTAGCTCCATAAATATCTGTTTCAATTCTATCTCCAAACATTATAGAAACTTCCTTTTTTGATTTGGCAATCTCAACAGCTTTTTCATACATCAATGGTGCTGGTTTTCCAATTATTCCTGCAACTTTTCTATCAGATAATGCTTCTAGAATCGCAATCATTGCGCCACCACCTGGAATTAAACCTTGAACTGTTGGAAAAGTAAAATCACCATTTGTTGCAATAAACTTAACTTTCTCATAATTTACTAGAATATGTGTAGCTCGAGCAATCTTTGTATAATTGAAACTTCTATCCATTCCAGTAACAACATATTCTATCTCATCGAAACCTAGATTGAAGATATCCTCATCATTCTCTTCTTCCCAATTATTTACTATGTTCAATCCCACAGAAGTTAACTCTTGTTTCAAACCTTGCTCTCCAATGACATATACAGAGGAGTTGGGACTTTCTTTCTCAATATATTTAGCTGTTAGATATGCTGAAGTTAGGATATGATCAATAGGTAAAGTTATCCCTAAATTCTTCAGTTTTTCTTGAAATTCTTCTCTAGTTTTTGTACTATTATTTGTTAAAATAAATATCTGTTTGCCTCTTTTTGCAAGTAATTGTAAAAATTCAATAGCTCCTGGAAGAGGTGAATCTTCTTTGTAAAGAACTCCATCTCCATCAAAGAGAAAAGTTTCGAAAATCTCAAACATTCTTATCTTCTAAAAAACTTATTTCAGCTTATATAACATTTATGAATGAAAGATTAAGAAAAGAAAAGTAATAAGTACAATATAGAACTCAATACTGCTGCTGATATAAACGAGAGTGCTACTATTCTAATTGCTTTCTTAAAATCCTTCTTAACGTTTTCAGGGCTTGAAATCGCGCCTTCATAATTCAGTTTTAATTCTACTTTGGACATTTTTTTACCACCTAATTCATATTGTATACTTTTCTAAATGCATTTGAAACACAGAATCTAAAGAAAGATTGATAGATTCCAACAAAACCTATTAAGAATGGAATAAAAGTAAAGAAAACTGTCCAGATAGGAAGTATAGGGTACACTGCTACTAGAGCAAAATAAACTAAACCAATAATCATTGATATCATTCCCATGGTTAGCCTAATCATTCTTTCTCTGTGTCCTATGTTACATTTTCCAGGTTCATAGCCGATTGCTTTGAAAACGAATTTTTGAACCTGATTCTTTAGGACATTTTTATCCAAAATTTCTTCTTTTTCAATAATTTTTTCCTGATAAAGAAATTCACTAAAATTACCAATAAGCTGTTCCATTTGATGCTCATTTATTGCATAAGTGATATCTAGATTTGTGTCGCCTAATTTCTTATTTATATAAGAGGAAGCAATTTCAAGTTTCTTATCCAATTCTTTTAGCTGTTCCACAGACAGTTGGATATTATCACTAAAAACTACAAATAGATCGTTACTTCTTTTAATACCATATGTTCTATTGTTGAAGATAATATACTTTAACTCATCTTGAGCTAGTTCAGATCCAAATTGAACAAGCGCAGCAAAGAAACCTGCTTGAAGAGTATAAAAATCATCTCTAACTTGTATCTTTGAGATGATTTGTTCATAATTATAATAGTAAAGTGGAATACCACTTTCCTGAATCACATATACCTCATTAATCATTATAACACCTAACAGATGTTTAATAGAATAAACAATGAGTGTAATATAAGGTGTTCTGAATAACAAAATTCTTCAAAACAAAAATCAATTTGTTTCCAAACTTTTTTTATAGACCGATATTATTGATTAATCATGTCTTATGTTGAAAAAGCATTCTACAAATACATAAAGAATATCTTCATAAGTGGCATAAAGGTACTCTTCAGTAAAAGATATATTTTCTACACAGTAGCTTTCGTTCTTATCAGTTTAACCACCACTATATTTTACGCAATTCGTAAATATGTAACAATAGTTTCACCTGATACAATTGCATTGCTAAAACTAGTTGGAAATATACTGATATCTGTAGAAATATCGGTAGCAATTACTTATGTTTTGTTTGGATTGTTTTTCGCAAAATACCCATTGAAATACTGGGTTCCTCCAGCTATAGTTTTTGCTACAGGAGGAGCAGCATTAGTATACTTCGTCCCTGTAATCTCTCCTTATATTGCAGCGATTTGTTATTTTAGCTGGATTGTAGTTTCAATGTTTCTTACTTTTTCAGTTTCTAGAAATTTTTGGGGAAACAAAGTTCTAGGAAGTATAATGTTTCTTGGAAAACAAGCTGATGAAGGTACAATCATCTTTAGTGGTGTTGTTTTCTTTTTCTCGTTGGTAAATACTTTTCTCGCAGGATATGTAATTTATGATACAATTAGACGATTCTTAATGGTACCAATTACAATAGAAACTATAACTAGTCTTGTTTTCGTTTTAGTCACAATCTTTTTTGCGTTGCTTGCTATAGTTCTAGTTAATATTATCATCTTTGTATGGGGTAAAAGAGATGATGTTTTCTACACAATTCTAGCATTCTTTTTCGTATTTTCTTCTTTTACACTATGGAAATATGCCATTTATACTTTCCAATATAGAAATGAATCCACAATTATTCCATACGATAATGCAGGTAGTATAATTATGGCTCTATTCCTGATCTTCTATACTGTTTCTAGATATGGCAGAAGAATCAAGAAAATAGAAAATAAGGAAGAAGAGGAAATAATCTACACAATCGAAGAAACACCTACTAAAGGAGCTAAAGAAACCAAAGTTGAGGATCAATGGGGATTACTAAAAATCCCTAAGTTTATGGGACCACTTGGTGTTCTTATTACATTAATGGGATTAGTTCTTGGATATCATGTTACTATACTTCAGTTCATCTCTACTGAAGATTTATTCACTCAAACATTTTTCACTCTTAACGATCTAGTTGGTTTAAAAGATAAATTTGCAATTATACTTCTACCTGTGTTAATGATATTCTTCCTTCTAAGTTATCGATGGTCCTCCAGATTCCGTTTCTATACTTCTCCAGAGCTTTATAGATTTGAGATGTTACCTTCTTTCGAGGAATTGGAAGAAAGGTTGGAAAGAATCAAGCGTGGTGAAGATTCATGGAAGGATTATGCAAATATGCTTATCAAAGAAGGAATTAAGTATGGTGCCAAATCAACAGCTAGAAAAGTGATTATTACTCCAACAAAGAAGGTTGCAGGAGCGATCGGTGGAGCATATTCAAAAACGAAGAGTGGAGTGTCTAAAGGTTTTAACAGAGTTTTTAGAAGAAAACGAAATGAAGAAAAAGAAGCAATTGAAGATGAAGAAGAAAGCTAATTTCTTCATCCTAAATCATTTTTATGTTTAATCCAGATAAGTAATCTATGAAAAATTTCTTGACTTTCTTTCGAACCCCTTCATAGAATTTGAATGACCCAACAACTTCATGCCCTCCTCCTTCCACATCAGCTTCAGGAAGTTTAGTTTGCATTAGTTTTACTGCATCTGGAAAATTAATTACAAGTCCTTTAGACCTAAGGATAATAAAATCTGGCCCTTCACCCAATGTTACTACTGCTTTTGTTGGATTCTTTTCACAATAATGATCAAATATCAATCCAGTCAATTTTCCTGGATTTGGAAAAGTAAACCTGTGTGTGTATAACTCTACATCTATAGTTACTAAAAGTACACCATTCTCTAATTCAGCTGTTTTACTGTGAGGTAAAGCATTCTTATACGCCTTTTCCATCATCTTCTTTGTTTCTTTTCCAATTAAATTATACATCTTTGTATGCCATTCAACTGGAGTTTCTATACCAAACAAAATTTTCAGAAGGTTTTGTCCTTCTGAGAATCTGAGTTGATATACTTCAAAATCCACAGCAAGTCCTATACTTCTAAGATCATCAACAGTGTAGTCTTTGGATTCAGCTAATTTGATGTACTGTTTAAGTTCTTCACCTTCGACCCTATCCATTAATCCAGCAATAGCGGGTAAATGCATCAAATCATCACTAATACCAGGAAAAATAATCCTCGCTAACTCAAAACCTAGCATACCAGCTGAAAGTTCGTATCCCCCACCAATGAAATAAGGATTCACATGAATATCTACTAACTCTTGAATTTCCTTATCAGGAAAATGATGATCAATAACAATTATTTCCAAATCTAAGGACTTAATTTGTAAATAAGGAAAAAGAGATTCTGTACTAGAACCAAAATCTAAACAAATAAACAAGGGGAGTTTGTCACCAAATCTCTCTTGATCTGATAAAGCAAAATCAAGATCTTTTGTAACATCGATTGCATCGAAGAATGGAGGTTTATTAGGTAATCTCTTCAATCTAATTCTAATAGTATCATCATCATACCCTTCTTCTTCCATTAGTTTCTTAATTGCCATTCTAACAGCAAAACCAGCTACAGTTCCATCTGCATCAGCATGATTTCTGATGATTATTGGTTGTCCTGTAAAAATCGCTTTTCTTATTCGTTTAGCAGCTTTGGTTAGTTCAGGTCTGAGTTTCTCGAGAAGCTCGCTTTTGATAGAAAATTCTGTTTTCTTAGGGGTAGCTTTCTTATCAATAGCTTTCTCAATATCCTTTACTAAGATGGAACTCTCTGTTGTGCCCAAAAGTTCCATATCTCTAATTTCAATTTGCAAAATATCTCTATGTTTATTTATTTCCCCAAAGACTGCAACAACTGCATCTTCTCCTATTTCTGGAAATGCTCTTTCTCCTGGTTTAATAAAAGCTGCACAATTTATTGAGCCAGTTGAATCAACCAAAGTGAATCTTGTAGGGCCTGATGTTTGCAGAACGGACACCACTTGAGCATTGAGGGAAATAAAGGAACCTTCCATATCTTGTTTTAAATCCTTAATCTGGAGTTTTCTTACTCTTCCTCTGAGAGATTCTTTTGTATAATCCTTGATGTTTTCAGGAATACCAAAGAACTTTCCTTGATCATTTATGAAATTAACCTTAACAATTACTTCCTCTCCAATATCCCATGCATAATCCTGAGTAACATCTTTTGTTCTTATTAAAACATTCAAGTCAGGAGCGATTTGAACAAAGACTCCTACTTTCTTTACAGCATCTACTCTTGATAAAAGCAACATTCCCTTTCTAACTAACTGAGAATCTATTGGTGGCTTTAAAAAATAAACAACTGGAACCTTCTTATCTTCACAGACATCGCATATACCTGAAGATGTTGATTCTTTAATGATTCTTTTACAGTTTGAACAAAGCTGAATGGTTTTTTTTCCTCCGCAAGTTGGACACTTTTCTCTGAGTATAATCTTCCCTTTCCCCTGACATTTCTCACAAGCTTCTCCCTCTTCATTTCCACCAAGTGTAAAGGCAGTCTTACCTATACCTAAGCACTTTGGACATGTCATTTTCTCTTTTATAATTTTTCCATGACCCTTACAGGTTGGACATTTTGAGCTCAATTTTTGCACCTATATTCAATAATAACGAACGAAACAAAAATTCAATATACAAAAAAATTATGATGTAAGAGATTAATCAGGAATTAAAGCAATTTCGCTAAAATTTAATAATCGTGTGAATATCAGATTACTGATTTCCAGTTTTAGTTTTACAGGTTCATCAACAAATCTTTCTGCAGCACTATAAATTTTCATTGAAAGCTCAGCATCTCCAAAGACATAATGTACATAGAAAGCTAAATCACGAGCTCCAGTTTCATCAGAGTCTTCACATGAACATACATGAGCTTTTATTATTTCTGGGTCTAGATCCAAAATACAGTTATGTAATTCCTCTAAAGTTGAGCTGGAACAAAGAACACCTTGTGTATCAGGTGATATGAATTTGAACCTTTCGTTGGGTCCTTCTTCACCACTAGCCATTTTAGCTAATACTTTGAGAGTCGTTAAATCCACTGCTTTCTACCTCTTTTCTTTGTTTATCCAATCATCATCGGTGTCAATTGCTGCAACAATCTTTTGATGTTATGTTCTAGAAGTCCTCTGTTTTCTTCTTTTGTAGTAATAATTACTGCATAATATTCATCACCAATTGGACGAAGATACACAAAGTGATCTTTTTCTTCTATTGTAACACTCATTAAAGTAAATTCTTTCATAAGTTGTTGGAGTGATTCTTTTGCCAATGAGAGCATCTTTTCACTTAACCATTGAATAACAAGTCTTTCAAATTTTTGAGATGATTCTGCTAATAATAAAGCATCTTTTGCATAAATTATTGAACATCCTAATACTCCTTCTGTATTTGATTCAAATTCATGTAGCATTTTTTCGATTTGTTGACCAGACAGACTCATTTTATCCACCAGTATTCTTGGGTAAGTACTAGAACTAATAGTATATCAATCTTATCTTTATTCTCGTCTATTTCAAAAGTAAGAGGAGTATTCAGTATAAAAACTCTCAATTTTAATAAAATGGTCTTAATTTCTAAAGTAGTATAAGCTAGAGCATTCTTTCAACAAATTTTGAAATTCTACTCAAATGAGGAGAAATAGATTCTAATTCATCACAAAAATTACTAAAAACAATTGCTTTTGTGGTTTGTTTCTTATTCGTATAAATTAACACCCAATATGATACATTTTCTACTTGAATGGACCTAATAGTATTAGTTTCAGATTCTGAATCTACACTCATTTCTGATGGATGAGTCATTATATATTTTATAATAGGATAGATGTCAGCAAACATACGTCTACTAAACACAAATGAGAAAAGTTGTTCATCTTTTGCTACAGCAAACAAACTAGAAGTCAGCCTCTTGTAACCTAAGAAGAAATTAGTTAAGGATTTCTTAATGCTGTTAATTTTATCTTCACCTAGCTTTTCCTCGTCTGTTAGAACTTCTACATAGAATTCTTCCATTTGAACAGATGGTACTGAAATTTCAGGTAATGGTAACATTTCTTCTACTTCTTCTTGGAATTCATGTACAGATGCTTCTTCTGGTTTTTTCTGTCCCTTCCTTCTTATTTCAGCGACTAAATCGAGAGGTATAATTGTATCACCAATATCAAATAAAGAGGATATTTCTGTAATGGATGTATCTTCTGTCAAAATTTCATAACGTAAAGATATATTCTCTATTAGCTCTGACTCAATTTCTCTATGTAAATCTTCCTTGGTAATAATGACTAGTAGTTTTCCATCATATAGTTCTGAGAAGAGAAATTTACTTGTTCCAAAGTCTATTGAAATAACTTCCTCATGTCCAATAGCATATGTATAGCTGTACAGTGCAGATATGAAACCAAATACTAAAACATCGTCTATATTTAGAAAATCAGTGAATTTTTCGGTGAAAATACTTACTCCTTGGTCTAAAATCTGTATGGAGAAAAGTTTCTCTTTGTATTTGGTAATATCTACACTCATCTGAATAAAATATAGTAAATGGATTTTTATTATTATTGTTTATTTTCACCAAAAAACTCAGCAATTGTAGATTGAGAGTAAAAAGTTAGTCCAACAGATTCAAGGTTTTTCTGTATATATTCTTGAGTCGATGAAAACAGGTAAACATTTCTCTTCCAAATTTCTTCTAACTCTTTGTTATCAGGAAAGTCTCTACTTTTTCTCCAGTTCTTTCTTCTGTTTCTATAAATTCCATAATCATTTGCAAAAACTAGATAACCTGTGAAAACAACCTTCTTAGATACAAATTGAAATTTCTTTCTTTCTATTTCACGAAGAATAAGTAATTTCAGATATTCATTTAGCTGTTCCAGAAATTTATCCTCATTTCCAGCTGAAACTTTGTTATAGTGTTTTACTTCAAAAACAATGTAGTAAATCTTCTCTCCAACACTTCTTTTAGCAAGTAAGTCTAGTCGTTTGTTCTCAATCCTTCTTTCTTCCCAAACCTCAAAACTATTATTTTGTAAAAACTGAGCTAAAGAAGTTTGAGCAACTTTCCATGCTTCCTTAGACTTTTCACTGTTGAGGTTCATATAGAGTTTTCCCACTCTTCGAATCTCGCAGCAGTTTTATAATCTTTGTTCTTAATAGCAATATTTTTTGCTTTTACGTAACAGTCTTTAGCTTCATTCTTAAGCTTCAATTCTTCATATAGAATTCCAAGATTTGCCCAAGAAATTGCTTTGTTAGGTTCTATATCAATAGCTGTTTGGTATGCTTCTATTGCTTCATCATACCGCTTAAGCTCTTTGAGAACATTGCCTAGATTATTGAGAGCTGCATGATCTTCTGGATTTAATTCTAATACTTTCTTATAGGTCTCTTCTGCTTTTTTGAATAAAGATAGTTCTTGGTAAGCAAGTCCAAGATTAAATTGAATCCTTGAATCATCTGGATCAAATGAAATTACTTTTCGGAAAGCCTCACTAGCTCCAAGATAATCCTTAGCTCTCATTAGTAAATCTCCTATCTTATTCCATAAAGTTGTTTCATCCCATGGGAGATAAGAAGATACCATTTTAAGAATTCTGACCAGTCTTTTATCATCATGAAGTACAGTTAAGATAGAAGTAATTTTTTGAAGATATTTTTGTACTCCTTTCCCGGATATCAACAGTTCTTCATAAATTCCTATTGCTTCATCAACTCTCCCCATTCTTTCATAAACCAGTGCTAGGTTTTCTAAAATACCTATATCCTCAGGGAATTTAGAAACCCCAATTTGGAGAATCTCTAAAGCATGCTCATATCTCTTCTTACTAACAAGACCTGTTACGAAACGAACAATTGCTTCTGCGGAAGACATCAATTGAATTTGTTTAACAAAATACTCATATTCTCCCATTGATTCAATAGTGGCAATAGCTGACCCAGATAGTGTCCAACATTCTAAACAAGTTGGGTCCAATGTTAAAGCTGTTTTTATTGCTTTGATTGCTTGCTCATTTTTATGTTGAGCTAAGAAACAATCAGCAAGCTCATTCCAATACTCAGGTATGTTATTTTTTATTTGTACTGCTTTTTTGAAATATTCCTCAGCTATGAGGTAATGTTGACCTTCAAGTGCAGCTTTTCCTGTGAAAAATAATATTACATGACTATCTGGTTGTTCTAGAACTACACTAGAGAAGAGGATAAAAGCTTCATCAGTGTTATTATTTGCTAGAGCCTCTTGTCCATTTACAAAATCTTTGTTTGTGTATAACTCCCTTAGTTCTTTTTCAAATTGCTGTTTCAATTCAGTAGATGTATGTGCTCTTCTGGTTAGTGATCTTAATGACTTTGGAAGAGGATATGCTGTTGAAATATTTAGAATTCTGTATGCATCAGATGTTGGATCTTTCTTCTCATTATTTGAGTGTTCAATAAATTCTGGACGCAGGTTAAGATAGCAATCCATTGCTTCTTTATGTTTCCCAAGAAGTATATAAATTGACATCAAATTTGACCAAGCAAACTGATTATCTGGATTAGTATTAGCTAACTTATTATAGATTTCTAAAGCCATTTCATACTCTTTTATTTCAGTTAAAAGATTAGCAAGAATGAGAATCTCATCTTCTCTATCATAGGGGAGTTTTGGAATTTCTTTTTTCAGAACTTTTTTTATTGATTCAAAATTGTCAGTGAAATCTCTAAGAAAACTGTCATCTTCAAATTTAAATAAACTTGAACTAGCCTCACCAGGAGGATAACTTGCATAGATTTTGCTGGTTGAATGTACAATTTCGGAAGCTATAGTCTCCAATAGAACGGTAGTATTTTCCAATAATTCATCTATAGTTCTAATATTTTCTTGTGTCATTTAGCTTCCCTAACCAGACTGTTGTTATATCCCCTAAGTTGTAAATGACCCCAACCAGAGGTATTATTAGTTTTTATCTAATCTGCCGAATAGATTTCCATTACATCTCATATATATACATTGCTAGTTGTCATGTTAACTAGTCTAGTTATAGAGGTATTAATACTATAATACACAAGGATATTTATTAATATAATCTTCTAAAAAATTGTAATTCTACTCGAAAATTGTTATAATCTTGATAATGATGCACTGTTTTCTCATTTCTATTGCAATAAGCTTATATGGTCTCAAAGAAAAAAAACAAAGACACTTATGAGTAATCGGAATTCGAGTGAACCTGGGGTGGATGACTACATTTTCTGTTCTCAATGTGGTAAGATTATTCCTTCGAACATAGAAAATGGCATGTGTATCAAATGTGATGCTCCTCTTGATCAACCATCTCAACCATCTCAACCAGTTGTACATAAACGAACAAATCCAACCAAATTGTGGGAGGAATATTTCCCTTATATCGAGATAAGACCCCTTCAGGAACAAATTATCGAGAAGATTTCAGAAGAAAATAAAACACAAAAACATGTCGTAATTCAAGCTGCAAATGGTGTTGGTAAAACCATAGCAATTCTAACTGCTTTGCTTCCTCTTTGTATGGAGAAGAAAAAGACAATTGTTTACTGTTGTAGAACTCATCAACAAATGAGTAGAGTTATTGAAGAACTAAAAATGATTAAGCAACTGAAACCAATTTCTGGTATAGCTCTTAGAGGGAGAAAAGAATTATGTTTACATCCGATTGTTCAGAAATTTGCAATTGATGCAGGTAATGCTGCAGATATCTGTAGGCATCTAAAAAAAGAAAATAAGTGTAAACATTTCTCAAATTTAGTTAAAAAAGATATTAAGAACAAAGTTGAGGAATTAACTAAAAAGCAAGTTTTAGATAGTTTAGAGATTTTCAAAATTGGAAAATCTCTAGATGTTTGTCCTTATGAGATTTCAAAGAAAATCATACCCAATGTTGATGTTATAGCTGCTAGTTATCAACATATTTTCAATCCCGGTATTCAAATGAATTTTCTTATGAATTTGGATAAAGAATTGAAGGACATCATTCTTGTAATTGATGAAGCACATAATTTACCTTCAACAGCTGTTGATATAAGTAGTAGTACTCTCTCAAACTTTAGTATTGAGAATGCTCAAGCCGAGGCTATGAAATACAAAATGGGAGAGGTTTATGACTTACTAGAAGCACTATCTGCAATACTTATTGATGAGAGCTCGTCTATGGAAGTAAAAGATGAATTAGTTTTTAGTCCAGAGGAATTCATCAAAAAAGTAGAGAAACGAGCAGATCAAAAGATAGATAGTCAGCTCCTAAAATCTTTAGATAGACTTGCTGATTTTGTTAAGGAAATTCAGACAAAGCAAAACAAAGCCCCTCTCTCCTATACATCATCAGTCGTTTCTTATCTTAAACAGCTTATCGAAACAAAAGGCAGGGATGATTATGCACATTTCATACTCAAGACAGAGTCTAAAGCTGGAAATATAGTTCCCAAATTATTAACACAATCTCTTGATCCCAGAACAATAACTGGAGAACTTCTTGAAAAAGTTCATATGTCTGTTTCTTTATCTGGAACGTTAGATCCAATTGAAGCATACACTTCACTTATTGGAATACCAGATGAAAAGTTGAAAAATCTAAGTTTACCATCTCCTTACAAAAAAGAGAATCATGTAACACTAGTTATTGATAAAGTATCATCAAAGCTTGAGGACCGAATCCCTGCAACTTTCATAACAATGCTAGATGTAATCACAGAAGTAGCTGAGTCAACTCCAAAAAATGTGGGGATTTTTTGTGCAAGTTATGTGGTTATGAGAAGTATTCTTGAAACTGGTTTAGAGAGAGCTTTATCTAAACCACTTTATATTGCACACCAAGGAATGTCATCACGGGATAATGATAAATTAATCCAAGATTTCAAGAATGAATCTAGGAGGAAAGGAGGAGTATTAATTTCTGTTTTAGGTGGAAGATCTTCAGAAGGAAGCGATTATCCAGCTGGTGAAATGCAAAGTGTAATCATTATCGGTATCCCCTATGCAAAACCTATTCCAACTGTTAAGGCAAGTATAGATTACCTTGAGAAACAATTTCCAACTAAAGGTAGAGAGTTTGGATATAATATTCCTGCTATCACAAGAGCTTCACAAGCAGCAGGAAGACCAATACGAAGCTTAGAAGATTATGCTGCCATTATTTTGATGGATTACCGATTTGCAAGACATTATTATAAAAAACATCTTCCTGTATGGTTAAAAGATAATCTACACCTGGTACAGCCAGAGAGGAAGATTCTAGAAGAAAAACTCAACAAGTTCTATGAATATCATGAAAATTAATATATCTTCTTTTGAGCTTAAGAAAATGTTTTAAGATTCAATTCTTTGATGTGAGTATGAAAATTATTTACGAGATAAAGAATACTAGTGAATTTCCTCATCAGTTCGGGACTATTGCTCAAAAATATGGAACTGAAGTTTTAGAACATGACGAAGGACCAGGACTTTTCATTTTCGTTAAATCAAAAATTAAAATTTCAGAGAAGATTAGAGATAACAAGAAGTATGTCTACGTTTGGGGAGCTACTACTGATGATCTTGTATACTTGAATTCTTTTTGGGGAGAACCTTATCAAGTAATTGAACTAAAAATGTCACCTCTTGATTTTGCCTCTGAATTGATTGAACTTCCGCAAATTCATCAGATTACAAAAGAAGATATTATTCAAACTTTTGGAATATCCGAGAGGGATTTCAATCAATATTCAAGATTTATTAAAATGGCTTCAAGAAAATCAGATATACAAGAAGAAGTTAAGCTAGCAAATACAATTTTAGAACGTCTGTAGAATGTTTTTTGTTCCAGACGATACATATTTATTTACTATTATCTGTATGTATAGATATGATTAGAAAAAATCAATTTGTCTTTTTAGTAATTTTGTCGCTACTCTTCTCGGTTTTTATTCCCTTAAATGTAAATCAAGAAGTAGCAATTGCGGCAAATGTTACAAATAGTCAACGAGATGTATCTCTGGATGCTATCACAACAACTACATTCTCAGGGGTTACTAACATAACTACTTTTGTTGGACCTGATAATGCACATCAAATAGTGTTAAATTCTATTAAAAATGCTCAAACTTCCTTCTACTTAGAAGTGTATACTTTATCCAGTCAATCTTTGGTCGATGAGCTGATTCTTGCTCATGGTAGAGGAGTTGATGTTGTTGTTCAGCTTTCAGATGATCGTGTTAATAGTTATGAAGATGATTATACAGAAAGAGCAGCAATCCAACTAGATGCTGCTGGAATAGATGTTTATTGGACAAGTAGTTCATTTGCTTTTACACATGCAAAATTCTGGATTGTCGATTCTCAAGAAACTTATATCTACTCAGGTAACTGGGCACCTTCAAGCATTCCAGAATCACCTGAAGCAAGAACAAATAGAGAGATGGGTTTTCTGTTTAATGATGCTTCCATCGCTTCGTATTTTGAAGATGTATTTGTCGATGATGGTTTAATCTCTACACCTTATTCAACTATTGTAAATCCTGGAGATTTACAAGCTCCTGAAACTAGTGGAACTTATGAACACCCATTTTCTCCATCGACTTTTGTTGAGTATGCTGAAGTAACTCCTATCTTTTCACCAGACAATAGTTATGAATTACTTTCTGGATTGATTCAAGGAGCAACAACAAGTATTGATCTAGAACTTCAATACATGAAATTTGATTGTGAATTGCTAGATGATGTAATTGATGCGACTTTAAGAGGTGTTGCAGTAAGAGTACTCATTCCTGAACCAGGCACAGCAAATGAAAATGTAACTGAAGTGCTTATTAACAATGGAGCTCAAGTTAGATTTTTCAAAGGTTTAGGACATAATCATAACAAATATGTCTCCGTTGATGGTGATACTGTTCAAGTCTCAAGTATTAATTGGTCCAACAACTCTATTGAAAATAACAGAGAAGCTGGAGCAATTGTAAAAAATACCAATGTAGCAGCATATTTCAAAACTGTGTTTGATTATGATTGGGCGAATTCAGAAATCCCTGTTGGTTATGCAGCACCTGTTGCTTTAGCATCTCCAATAACTGGTGGTATAGCTTCAGGTAATTATAACTTCCAAGCTTCATTCGCAGTTAACACTTATACATCCGGTCAGCTCTATATTGATGGTTCTTCTGTTCATACTTGGACTGATCCAGATGGAATAGAAAGTTTCAGTGTTAATACAAATGCTTACTCTAATGGAATTCACAATGTAAAAGTTGTGGGAACACCTACTGTGGGTGATCCTATTGAGGTTACAAGCAAAATAAACATCATCAATGAAGCTGGATGGAAACTACTCATCACTGAAATTCGATATGATGCTGATGATGAACCTGAAGGTGAATTTGTTGAAATTTATAATGCCTTTACTTTCGATATATACCTAGAAAACTGGGAACTTACAGATGGTGAAGGTAAATTTAACATGCCTGAGGGAGCTCAAATTGATGCCGATGATATTTTGATTTTTGCTTATGACAAAACGATTTATCATAGTGAAATGACAGCATTAGGTATATCTCTAGTACCAACTGCAGATTATAATCTAGGTGATATACAGTTAGCTAATACTGGAGATGACCTAAGTCTCAAAGATCCAGCTGATGTTACTAAAGATGCTGTTGCTTGGGGATCAGGAAGTGTATCTGGTGTTACAGCTTGGTCTGGTGCGACAACAGGTGCAGACAAAACTCTTCAAAGAGAACCAGCTGATGTGGATACAGACAATTGCAATACAGACTTTCTAATTGATACACCAAATCCAGGTGTAGTATATCTCGATGACCCTGGTTTCACATCATTTGAGTTTGTTTTACCAATTGTTGGTATTATAGGTCTTGCCATATTTATTTTGAGAAGAAAAAGGTAATTCCTTTTTTATTTTTTTATTTTTTGGACTTTTTATATTAAAATGACACTATTTCTACAATATGACTCTTGCTAATCAAGAAGTATATTTCTCTGAAAAGGAGCAAACATTTGATTCCATTATATTGTACATGGATTTAGATGCTTTTTTTGCTGCTGTGGAAATGAGAGAAAATCCTGAATTATCAGATGTACCTCTTGTTGTTGGAGGAAATCCAAAAACAAAGCAAGGTGTTGTAAGTACTTGCAATTATGAAGCTAGAAAATATGGTATTCATTCAGGTATGCCAATAAATCAAGCACTACAATTATGTCCTCATCTTACAATGATTAGAGGATCATTCAAGCTTTACAATGAAGTATCCAAAAGCATTATGAAAATTCTTGAGTACTATTCACCAACTATGAAAGTAGCAGGAAATGATGAAGCATATCTTGATTTAACTGAAGTTGTATCAGATTATGAAGAAGCAAGAACGCTAGCAGTTGAACTTAAAGATGACATTTATGCCACAGAACGTTTAACATGTTCGATAGGTATTGCTCCTACAAAAATACTTGCAAAAATTGCTTCAGAAACAGACAAACCAGATGGTCTAGTAATTGTAAAACCTCTTGAAATAGCCGATTTCATGAATCCATTAAAAATCACTATCATTCCTGGAGTTGGGAAAAAAAGTGCTGAATTGTTTAGTAAAGATAAAATATTTACATGTGGTGATTTAGCAAAATTTCCTTATCAACTTATTCATCAGAAATTTGGTAAATATGGTCTTAAAACCTGGAAATTAGTAAGAGGTTATAATACAGAAAAAACAGAAGATAAATTCCTCAATAGTGAGAGAAAATCGATTAGTGAGGAAAGAACATTTTTTGAGAGATATAAAACTTGGGAAGAGATGTGGATACAAATTGATTCAACTATTGACACTATTATTGCAAGAATGAAAGTTAAACACATGAGTTATAAGACAATCACTCTAAAAATCCGCTTTAAAAACTTTGAAACATATACCAGAGCCCATTCTCTATCTAGTTATAATACTTCTGAGAAACATGTTAGAACTGTAGTTCAAAAGCTTCTAGAAGAATTCGAAAACAAAAAACCTGAAGATATAAGATTAGTTGGGGTCAAAATATCAAATTTAAGAAAAATCGATAATAGTCAAAAAACTTTAACACAATTTTTTTAATACATTAACTAAGTGTTAGAGAAAGGAAAAATTATGTCTACTGAAGTTCCTGATTGGTTTGTTTTGAAAGATCCTGGTGATATATCTTTAGATATAGAAAGTGGGAACAGATTTGCAAACGATCGTTTGGAACGTTTAATTTCTGAAGATTTATGGATAATCTCCAAACCTTCGTGGATGTCAACTAATGAATGGCTTAAAGTTAAAACTGAAGAGTTCGGAGGACATACTCTTCTTAAATTAGCTGTTTCTCAAGATCCTAGATTGACAACTTGGTTAATTGAAGTTGAAGGAGATTTGTTTGAATTCAGATTCATTAGCACTCCTAGTTTTGAAGAAAAAATCAATGTTCTAAAGGAATTATATTCTGAAGATAAAGTTAAGGAAATTCATGAAATTAATGCTATGTTTGGTGTTGACATTTACAGAAAATTCAACATTGCTAACATTGAAACCCGGTCTGTAAAATATACGAAAAGCAGATTTGGTTCTAATGTAAAAGATTTGGAAAAGAAAATTGCTATTCACTTCACTAAAATCCCTTCAATTGTATCAGCAAGGAGAGCTCTTCTTTACAAGGGATGGGGGATAGTTACTCTAGCAGATATTCGTTTAGCAGTAAAGAGAGAATTTGAAAAACAACTAAGAGAAGTAATTGAAAAATCTAAAGAATTAGTTGAAGATGATGAGGGTCTAAAAAATGCTACCAAACCAATTTTTGATAAGATTCAGAAGATTGCTAAATCTAGAAGACTCTCGAAAGATTTCCTCAGTTTAGGTATAGATGAGGGAGTTGAGATATTAACAAAGTCAGAATTATTCCCTCCATGCATTCAAGAACTTATAGGAATTTTAAAATCAGAAGGACATCTTGCACATATGGAAAACTGGCAGCTTGGAATATTCTTGAAAAAGGCAGGAATGACTGTGGAAGAACAACAAAGATTCTGGTATGAAAACTCTGTAGATAATATTGGTATATCTTTTGAACAATTCAAACAGAGAGTGAATTATCAACTCATGCACATGTATGGCAAAGTTGGGGGAGGTATTGATTATAGTCCTCCAAGCTGCACAAAATGTATAAACAGCTACTTCTGCTATTGGGCTCATAAAAGAATTGACAAGATTACTGAAGATATGAAACTTAGATTTGAAGATAAAGAGAAGAAACTGCTTGATGCAGCTATCGATGATATAGCTAAGTTACATCGTGATCAAAAATACAAGAGAGCTTGTGCGAGATACTTTACGCTATTAACAGGATGGAGAATAACAGGAAATCAAATCAATCAAATGATGCATTATACACGACAAGCATATTCTAGATTCTATAGTAAAAAAGAAACAAAAACTGATGAAACGGAGAATGAAGATAATGATTGAGGATTTAACTTCAGATATGCTCTCAGAGTACTATGAAAAGAAATTTCCTTTAAATCGTTTTATCTCATATATAGGTAAGGACAACTTTGCAACAAGAGAGTTTATGTTTATAATTAATGAAAACGTTATTAGAAACATTTCTTTCAAAACACCTGAAAAGATGAAAGAGTATATGGTTGCAAACGCTGCAGAAAGTGCATATGTTGGAGCTGTTTATGATCGACCACCTTCCAAGAATAATAGAGTTCAAGATATCATATGGAAATATAGAGAATTCATTTTTGACATCGATTTAAGTGATTACGATGCTCATGACTCAGAAGGAAATTATGTAGGTGTAAGAACTTGTGGGTGTGAAAAATATGGATATTGTGAATTCTGCTGGAATCTAGCTTTGGAGGCTGCACTCTTCATAGATGAAACAATGAAAGAGGATTTTGGGTTCAAAGAAATGAAGTGGTTCTTCTCAGGAAGAAGAGGTGTTCATGGTTGGGTAATGGAAGAAGAGACAAGGAGTCTAACTAATGAGCAAAGAATTTCTATCCTTAATTATCTAACAATGATAAATGATCCAACTAGATCACAATCACTAGAAGAAATTCCTAATGAAGCCAAACCTCTTAGAAACAGAATTTTTTCACTTCTAGTTAAACCTTACATAGAGTATGTTTTTCTTCAAGATTTAGAAAATCCTGTTTTACAATGCCAAAATTGTAAATCTAAATTTAGAGCTTATGAGTTGATAAAAGAGGTTACAGGAAGAAAAGCTGAGGGTTTTAGATTTGATACATTAGATAAGAGAATTAAAGAAAACAAAATTAAATGTAAATACTGTTCCGGTGAGCTCTTTAATATTACTAAACTTGAAGTAGAGAATTTTGGATTAACTGAACTAAAAGCAAGCAGAATAATTAAACAAGTTAAGGAAACTAAAGATTTTGATCATAATCAGTATAACATCATTATGCCTGATGATTGGAAAGTAAGAAGAAATGTTTCCAATGATATAATTCTAAGACGATACCCTCGAATCGATAAAGCTGTTTCAACTGATATTAAACGTGTAAGTAGATTACCATATTCTATTCACGGTGGTACAGGGAAGATAGCGATAGAAATCAAAGATTTAAAGAATTTTTATCCAGATTCTGCTCCAACTATTTGGGATGCTTTGATGTAAGAAAAAAGACTTCTAGATTTAGAAGTCTGCATGTAAATAGGGTAATATCCTAGGAAAGAGTTTCACTATCTTTTCTTTATTTTCTTCTGATAAATCTCCCCATTTTTTGAATGGAAAATCATCTAGATTGTAGCATCCATAGATTATTGCTGATATTCCTTGTATGGTAAGTTCACAATCATATTGTTCAGTTTCAGATACATTGAGTATACCATCTTTACTCTCAAACAAGTAGATCTTATTGTTCCATTCACATTGTTCATCTGAGATTTTTATTGAAATTGATCCTTCTCCAACATGGATGCCAGTGATTTGATCGACTAAAACTACTCTACCCATGCATGATGGAACCCATTCTCTACTGACTATCTTACCTTTTGATCCCCAAAATGTATCATTTATCCAAGTTTCAGGAAAATCAGAAGGCATAACCGGAAGATGAATTTCATTTACTTGATCTGCATGATGAGCTATCCATTGTAATAACAAGTATTTCGCAAGAGAATTGTCAACATAAAAATGTCTAATTTTTATCTCCTTCCAAAAACCAGTTATTCTATAAGTCATTAACCCGATTACTTCTCCATCATTATCTTTAGCAACAGCTAGCCAGTAATTTGCTTCATCTCTCATCCTAGCCTGTTCTGTATCATGTTTGATTCCCATTCCATGGGTTTTCAGCTGATATTTCTTAATGAAATTGAGATAGATATCCATTCCATCTTTGATATTAATTCTATCAACTGTGCCTTCTAATTCTTTCTTGAGCAGAGGAACAAGTGACTGTGGAGAAAAAACTGCAGTCCTATATTGTGGAAAAGTAACATACCCTAACCTTTCATAAAATTCTTCTTTAAATGGGTATAACATTGAAAATATCTGACCATTTTCTTTCATTTTCTTAAATGAGAGGTCCATCAGTTTCTTTGCATATCCTTTCCTTCTTGCTTCTGGATTTGTAACCACCTCGGCTACTCCGCACATGTTCTTAATAACTCCTCGAACATTCTGTGGAATTGGTTTGAGCATTATCCCTGAAACAGGTTCTTCATCTTCGTAAATTGCATAACATAAATCTTCCTTGAAGTAATGTTTATTTTTTATTAATCTTTCAATGTCTCCTGGTGTTGTAAAAAAAGCATAGAAAACCATTTCAAGTAAAGGATCTAATTTGTCCCCAGATACTTCCTTAATTTCAGCATCTTTCATAAAAGAAGGCTGGAAAAAGCTCTTAAAAGACTTTTGCAGTGAATGTTTAAAATTGAGTAAAATTTCCTATTGATGCAAAATTTTATTATATTTGAGTAGAAGTTGGCATTTAGAGTTATAATGTCCATATCAAAAGATCAACTAAAAGAGAGATTTAGCAAAAAGGATTATGAAGTTAATCTCTTTAAAGAAAAAGGATTCATTAGAAAACAATGTCCCTATTGTAAACATAATTTCTGGACTTTAGTTCCTGATCAAGAAAATTGTGGTGATACAAGATGCTCTGGTGGGTACAAATTTATTGACAAAAAAGGTAAGAACATGGATTTTGATCAAACACTAAAGAGCTTGACTGACTTTTTTGTTAAGAATGGCCACACAGCAATAAAAGATTACCCAGTGGTTTCTAGATGGAGAGCAGATATGGACTTCACTATAGCTTCAATTGCTGATTTCCAGCCATGGGTTCTAGATGGTATAATCGACCCACCCGCAAATCCACTAATTGTACCCCAAATGTGTATCAGAACAGGTGGGGAATTTTCTGATATAGATAATATCGGAAAAACTGCAAGACATCTTACTAGTTTTGTTATGTTTGGACAACATTCATTTAACTCTGAAAGACTAACAGGCGGGTATTGGATGGATCGTTGTTTAGATCTTAATTTCCAATATCTAACTGATGAATTGGGTCTCAAACATGATGAAATTTCTTATGTTGAGGGAATTTGGGCAGGTGGTGGCAATTTTGGACCTAATTTAGAGGCTATGTCTTATGGTGTAGAAGTTGTGAATAACGTCTTTATTGCATATGGATTTGACAACGGAAAAGTAAAGAATCTTGATATGCAAGTAATTGATGTCGGCTGGGGTTTAGATAGAGTTTCTTGGTTTTCCCAAGGAACACCTTCAATCTATGAAGCTATATTTCCAAAAGCAATAGATTATCTTCAAAAAGAAAACGACTACAAACCAGACCATAAATTGCTAGTTGATTACAACATACTAGCTGGTCTTCTAGCTGTCGAGGAAGTTAAAGATTTACGAGAAGAACGAAAACAAATGGCTCAAAAGCTTGGCATGACTTATGATGAGATGTTGAAGGCTCTTGGTCCTCAAGAAGCAATCTATGCAATTGCAGATCATGCAAGAACCTTATCTATGACCATAGCTGATGGTGCTATCCCATCAAATGTAGGTGGTGGATATAATTTACGTGTTCTCTTAAGAAGAATAGAATCTCTTAGAAGTTTGTATAACCTTCAATTCTCTATAGAGAAGCTATTTGATTTACAAATAGAACAATTATCAGTTTCCTATCCTAGAGTAAAGGAACATAGAGATGATATTTTCAAAATCATTGATATAGAACTAAAACGTTACGAAGAAACAAAGAAATCTGGAACACGGTTAGTTGGACTATTAATTCAGAAGAAAACAGACTTTGATTTCAAAACACTAGTTGACTTATATCAAAACAACGGAATCAATCCTCTTATGGTTAGGGAATTAGCTAAGGAGAACAACTTAGAAGTTGAAGTTCCTGATGATTTCTACATTAAAATGGAAGAACACTTTGCTAAACAAAAAGCAAAGAAGAAAGAAGCAAAGGAAGAAATAACAATTGTCTTAGATGAAGAGTATATTACCCGATCTTTATTCTACGAAAACGTATATCAAACTAAATTCGATGCATCTGTGAAATCTGTGGTAGATGGCGTATATCTTGTCTTAGATCAAACTTTATTCTATCCAACAGGAGGAGGGCAAATTCACGATATTGGTACTATTTCAACTGAAGGCAAAGAGTATCAAGTAGTTGATGTTTTCAAAAAAGGTTCAACCATTATACACAAAATCAAGGAGAAATGTGATTTAAAGAAAGGTCAATCAGTTAAAGGAGAAATTGATGGAGTTAGACGTATGGATATAATGCGTCATCACACAGCTGTTCATGTTGTCAATAATGCAGCAAGGGAAGTTTTAGGTTATCATGTTTGGCAAGCTGGTGCTGAGAAAACAGAACACAAAGCTAGACTGGATATAACTCATTACAATTCTGTCAGCTTCGAAGAATTGCAAGAGATAGAATATTTAGCAAACCAAGTAGTGTTCGAGAATAGACCTGTTTCAAAAATGGACTTAGATAGAGATGAAGCTGAAAAAAGTTATGGTTTTCAAATCTATCAAGGTGGAGTTGTTCCTGGAAAAACTCTCCATATAGTTTCAATCAATGAATGGGATATAGAGGCTTGTGGAGGTACTCACCTAGATAAGACAAGTGACATTGGAATCATTAAATTAGTTGGAAGTGAAAGAATACAAGATGGTATTGTCAGATTGGAAATTCTAGCTGGCAATCCAGCTCTGAAGTATGTTCAACAGCAGGAAAATATTCTGAAAGAATCGTCTTCTATTCTCAGTGTAGAACCCAAAATACTACCTAAAACTGTAAGTCGATTTTTCAAAG
Source organism: Candidatus Heimdallarchaeota archaeon (assembly GCA_016840095.1). Classification (GTDB taxonomy): domain Archaea; phylum Asgardarchaeota; class Heimdallarchaeia; order Heimdallarchaeales; family Heimdallarchaeaceae; genus UBA460. The sequence continues at coordinate 18,929 of JAEOSZ010000011.1, read as the reverse complement.
AATGGAAAGAACAGAAAAAGGAAATTGAAAATCTAAACAAACGTATTGCAGAGATACAATTTGCGCCTACTCAAGTTAAAACAAAGAAGATCAATGGTGTTGAAGTTTTGATACAAGAGACTTCAGGAAATCAAAAGGATTTGATAGTTCAAGCGACACAAGCTGTTAAGAACTTTGAAAATGGTATTAGCATTCTAATTTCCTCTGAAGAAAATAAAGTGGTTCTTGTAGGTGCTAAGAGTAAAGACTCTCAAGTTGATATAGTTTCAATAATTAAAGAATTATCTAAAGTCGTTGGTGGATCAGGTGGAGGAAAAGGAGAACTCGCAATTGGTGGAGGACCTCAAAAAGATAAACTATCTGATTTATTATCAAATATAGATGACATTGTTGAATCTAATTTATCATAAATCAAACTCTCTAAACCTTTCATTCTTTGGAATTGTTCTTACTATTTCTTAACCCAGTTGGGGAAAGCGATCTTATCTCAACAGGAACAGAAGCTGGAGCAATCATGAGTGTTTCATCTGATACCATTTTCAAAGTAGCATGAAGTTCAGATGATGTATCTTTGAGCGATTGCAGGAATTCACTTTTCCTTTCAGGAAATGCTGAAATTCTGTTGATGTTTAAGAATATGAGATTTCCTTCCTTTACTTCATCCATGATTCGATCAGTTTTTACAATATCGATTAAAGAATAGAATTTAACTCCAGGAGGTGGTGAAATTGCTAGAGTGTCTTCTGGTTTATCATTAGAATCTTTAGGAATCTTTCTCTTAATACCCATAGGATATACCTAATAAAGGAAAATTTTACTCTTAATAAAAGCAGATTAATACAGCAATAACATTAGGGTAATACTAAAAAAAGTATGAAAGTCTTAGAACTTCCACGGATCTCTTACATAAACAGGGGCTGAAGCTGCTCCTCTCTTTACTATTACATTAGCTAGTTCTAGAGAATCAACTATTTCTCGGAATCTATTTCTTAATGTAACTGGAGTTGTTTTTGCTACTTTAGCAACTTGTTGTTGAGTTCTTCTTTCACCAGTTCTGATACCAGCAATGTATATTGCAGCTGCAGCAACACTCAATGGATTTTTACCCATATCAAGTCTTCTTGATTTACTCTCTTCAAGAATCTTAAGAGCTTCATTTTGTGTAGCTGTTGTTAATTCAAGTTCATTACATAATTTAGCAAGAAGTACTGCAGGATCTATTGGTGTTGGTTTAATGTTTAGTTCTTGAACATATAGTCTGAAACATCGAGCTATTACTTTCTTATCTGCCCGAATATGTTTTTCTATATCTTTGAGTGTGGTTGGGTTATTATATTGACGAGCTGCTATGTAAATTGCTGCAGCAACCATAGACTCAATACTTCTTCCACGGATTAAATCTGCTTTCAAAGCTTTTCTATAAGTTGTTGCTGCTGCTTCAGCTATTTCATCACTTAACTCAAGCTGACTAACTATTCTTTTCAAATCTCTCAAAGCTATTCTCAAGTTACGAATCTGTGATCGAGAATCTCTTCTGTTGAGCCATCTCAATCTTCTCATTTTTGCCATAACAGCTGGATCCAATTTCTTTCCAAATATATCCATGTTACCAAAACTAATTTGAGATGAAACACCATAATCAGATTTCAAAGCTGATATTGGTGCGCCAGTTCTACTTCGAGAAGCTTTCTCTTCTCCAGTAAATGCTCTCCATTCAGGAGATGTATCAATTAACTTAGAAACCACTAACCCACAGTTACTACAAATTGATTCACCACGTGTGTAGTCATCAATAATTTCTACTGAATTACAATTTGGGCAGCGTTCTTCACTCATTCCAGACACTCTAATTGAACATGCGCATGAGCATATATAAAGCTAGCTAAATAAAGTAAGACAGAAGCGCCCTAGTAAGTGAATTCAAAGACCACGCAATTTAACTAGTTGTATAGATTTATCGAATATAGAATAGACGTATAGTTAATATTATAAGTGTTTAACGAAGTTTATTATGAATGAAAATATGAAAATTATTTTTGGCGAATGAGGGTTCTAATCTTAAACATTAGTGAAAAAAACTTCTCTTCTTAGCTTAGAAATTATGTAAAAAATAAGGAAGAAGATTAGAAAACTATTTTCTATTTATTCTTTTATTTCTTCTATTTAGTATAGATCCGATAATTAGTAAGGATAGAATTATTCCCAAAGTTGCATATGAAGCAGAAGTTGTAGGTGTTTCTACTACCAATTCAATTGTAAATATAATAGTAGAATTAATCTGATTACCAGCCTTATCTTCGACCATAATGGTCACTTCATATATTCCATCTTTTACATAGTTATGAAATGCAAATGTCCTATCAGTTACATTTTGGACTATACCATCATCCCAGAAAATCCATACTCTACCAATTCCAGAATAAGCATCATCGTATTCAAAATATGTCTCAACATAACCATCAGTTATTGCAGAATCATTAGCAGTATGACTAATAATGTTCAACGAAGGATTTTCAAAGTCAAGATAAATTATAGTTGAAACTGATTGGTTGACGAGAATTGGAACATCATTTACTCTTGTAATGTTTATTGAGATAAACAGAGTAGCATTATATTCTCCAGTTACTTGAGGATAGATATGATTAGTTTTATTAGTTTCAGGATCATAAACATCAGTAATTGGTGTGCCATCACCAAAAATCATTTCTGCACTATAAAGTACTCCTCGAACTGCTTCAATTTCATAGTAAAAGGTTATATTGACATCTCTTGAATAGGTATTATTCACTGGATACAATTTTAGTTCTGGAATCGAATCATAAATGTAAATCAATTTCATAGCTCCACCAGTTTCATTGTAAAATGCATCATAATAGAGATTATATCCTTCATAATAGAGAAGATTTCCAGAAGATAGAGAACCAATTGAAACGAGGTATTGTCTTACTGTATCATTATTTCCAAAAACGTTCTCAAGGGTATATGTTTGATCAAGAGTTGCTGAAATTGTTGTAAGTGGAATGATTTCTGTATCATTTTCAATACTTTCAGAAACATAATAGCTTATACCAAATTCCTCAATATCAGTTGAATTGTAAGTAGTAATGTTAAATGCTATATTATCCAAATCAGTTATCTTATCTTGTTGAAGAGGGGTTGATTCGAAAAAGAATCCATTAGAAATCATATATATAATTAATTGAGTCCTTACTTCATTTGTACCACCCCAACTATCCCAACCAAAAGAGTTGTTTGCACTGAAGAAAAGCGTTCTATCTGTAAATTCGAATGACGCATTATAAATTACTTGACCATAAGTTTCATTCCCTTCCTCATAGTTCATTTCTAGGAAAGCTACATCTCCGTTGAAAACACCTAAAGAAGCATCAGTTATAGTATCTCTGTATGTAGATAATGCTAAGGTTACAGTATCGTTTTCGTTAGCTCCGTAAGCAACATATTTAACGGTGATTGTATTGTTTGTTTGGTTACTTGAAGAATAGAAGATATACTCACTTCCTGCTGTTGTTGCATTGGTAATGCTCAGAAACTCAGGAGGTGTTCCTTCATCTGTAACATAAAGATAATGCCATGGTTCTAGATGGTTGAATATTTCTAGTTCTTCATAGGTTCCATTGTTTATTTCACCGATCCAAGAATATCCTTTGAAAGTTGTCAAACTTGTTAAGACAAAGGATCCTGTATAATAAGAACGATCAACTAGAGAGTGCGAAAAATTCAATGCAATGCTAGTTGCTGGTGTTAAAGTCAGATTTGAACCTGAACCAACAATCACAACACCATCAATACCTATTAATCGATCTACAGAATACTCAACAGTTATCACAGTATTATTAGGGAAATTTATTCCTTCAAAATCCTCAAAACCTTCAGCTACAAAACCTTCGAATATTGGTTCTGTAGTACTAGCGGCTTGAGTCGCGAAATCAAATGATCCAAATCCCATTGAAATTGTAATTAGCAATATAGTTACTAAGGAGTATATCTTTTTGTTATTCATAACTCTTCACTTCAGCCTTGCTTGGTAGATGTATTTAAAGCTATTTTTATGCTTTATGTATTTAGAGTGTCTTTATTTATCTACATATGTAAATGGGTCAAAGACAACAAAGGATACAGAACAACCAAATTTCTTTGAGACTTTTAGATTTGAACTTATAACTTTTAAACCAGCGGATTCCCATGAATAGTCAATATTCGCTTTTCTCTCACGAATCATTGATTTAACACCTTCCCTGGCATTTAATCTAGTTGTTTCTAGATTATCACCTTTGCTTTCAAAAGCCAATATACATGGAATTTCATTTTCATCTATATTTACAGAAATCTTTGCTAAGGCTATACAGGTTGAGAGGTTATCCCCAGTAAATCCACAAGAAAGGGATTTTACTACATGTATATTCATGCTAAAGGGAATCATTGAACGTTTATTTTCAAACTCAATGAAAGTAATTCCTTTCTCTCTATCTATCTCTGGAGTTATTTCTATAACAGGTGGGATTGAAGATACAGTTATGTGATTTTGATACCCTAATCCTGAATTCATGAATGCTTTATCTATGGCATCTAATTCAGATAAATCTGATTCACCAGTACCAGAGGTAACCCAGAATCTTGTTGGTCTGCTCATTTCTCAATTAGATGGATTCTACAGATTATAAATAATTGTCGAAAAAGAACAAAATAAAGAATTTCACGCTTAAGAGAATACTTTCGCAAAAATATATATATTAATTCAGTTTCTTCTTCTTTACTAAAGCAGTATGGTTATTAATTATGGAAAACCTGGAAAAATATTTTGAAGAAAACGAAATAGAATTCATACAATTCCAATTCACAACAGTTCTTGGTGAGCTGAAATCTGTAGAATTTCCTGTAAATATTTGGGATAACATGAAAGATGGAACAGGAGTGGATGGCTCTTCTTTGGGATTCTTGAAAACTGAACAAAGTGATATGAGAATAGTTCCAGATTTTTCAACACTTTCTATCTTACCTTGGGAACCAAGGATTGCAAGATTTATTTGTGATGTAAATGGGAATGATGGAAATCCACATCCTACTGATCCAAGACATGTTCTCAAGAAAGTCATTAAGCAGGCGCAAGAACTCTATGGGTACGAATACAAGACACGACCCGAGTTTGAGTGGTTTTTCTTAGACTACGAACTTGATCCTTTTGAAGATGGTCAGTATATGGACAATCTTCCTGGGGATGAACTTGGATATCTACGTCGTAATATAGCCAGCGATATGCTTGAAATGGGAATTGGTGTTAAAACTATTCATCATGAAGTTGGTAATGGACAACAAGAAATCGAACTTGTAGCTCTTGAAGCTTTAGAACAAGCTGACAATACACAAACAGCTAAACTGATTATAAAAGCCAATTCGCTTTTTAGTGATGTAATAGGAACATTTTTGCCAAAACCTTACCCAGATCAACCTGGAAGTAGTATTCATATTCATCAATACCTAACCAAAGATGGTGAAAACATCTTTGCTGATGAAGAGAAAGGTATCAGTGACATCCTAAGATATTTTGTTGGAGGAATCTTGAAACATATTGATGCAATGACTGCTATTTTCAATCCAATCACTAATTCTTACAAAAGGTTGGTTCCTGGACATGAAGCACCTGTTTACAAGTCTTGGGGTGTGGCTAATAGAACTGCTTTAATTCGAGTTCCTGGTTATGAAAAAAGCGCAAGGATTGAATTTCGAGCTACAGATGGTGCTACAAATATCTATCTAGCTTCTGCTTTACTTCTTGCTGCTGGATTAGATGGAATAAAGAATCAAATTATACCTATAGAACCAACCACAAAAAACATAGAAACATTAACTGATGAAGAAAGAGTTGACATGGGAATTACTCCCTTACCAGGTAATTTATCTGAAGCTCTTGATCACTTTGAAAAAAGTACTTTTGTAAAAGAGATTTTAGGTCAAGATATTTTCGACATATTTCTTACTGTAAAACGCAAAGAATGGGAGGAGTATATTGAAGCAAAAAATATCAGTGAAGAAGAAGAAAGAGAGTGGGAATTTAGAAAATACCTAGACAGAGTATAAGAACAAAATCTAGTTTTTTTCATTTCATTGTTTTCAATAAGGTAACGTTAATAAATTATGTAATGCTATTTAGAAGTAACTATCTGGGGTAGATTCAACTGAGCTATGAACGAGAAGATATAATCGAATTAGATTTTCATGAACTTGATCTTCCAACAGTAGCTCTATCAAAAGCAAAAAAGTCACAGATAGTTTCACAGCTCTATTTGTATAGAGAAATTAATCTGAGTTCTTTTTCCGAAAAAACAGGTATTCCTAGAGGAGCGATAAAGGACTATATACAAAGTCTAATTCAAGCACTTATACTTAGAGGATATTATCGAAAAGATAGATTTGTTTTAGCATCTGCCTACAGATATCCAAGTGTTAATCCAGGAAGACTCAGTAATATTAGAAAAAGTTTGTTAGGAATACTTGCTTCTAATAAAAAAATGAGACTTCAGCTTCTTCGCAAGATTCTAGATATATCTGCAGATGAATTAGACTCACATCTTCTATTTCTTACTATTAGAGGTTTGATAATCGCAATTGTGAAAAATCAGCAAATTATTGTTCAGAATATTTGGACACCTCCAGAGAAGGTAAAAATCAGTTCTGATGATACATTCATAATTGGAACTTGTATGCTGCTAAGAAATGCTGACATCAATAAGGTAGCAAAACTTACTGGTTTCAGTAAAGTAGATGTTTTTAATAGAATAACCAAACTAATGCTATATAGAAAATTGGAGGCTTCTTTTAAAATTACAGGCAGTATTTCTAGTAGGATTACAATTAATGTAAAGAAATATTTGATAGCACCTCGTACTCTACCAATAGAAGCTTTACAAGGTGATGAAAGAGCCATCGTGGGTTTTACACTTCTGAAAAAAGAAGTAACTATTGAAGAACTAGCTAAATATATTGACAAAGAAGAAGTAGAGGTTACTAGGCTAATAGCTTTCCTAACTGCTAGAGGTACTTTTCAGTTTATCTTCAACGAAAAGAATAAGCTAGTACCAGTTGTATTTCCAGATACATCACCTAATCAAACTATTGAAGAAATGGCTTCATTATCATTTTTCAACTATGAAGCTTTATTTGGTTTATTATCAACCCAAGATAGAATCCCTCTAAAAAGATTAGCAGCTTTGATGAACAGGGAAGTTGATGAAGTTCTAGAAGGGATTATGAACCTCTATTTAGAGGGTTTTATCACTTGTACACTGAGAGGTGCAACAATATATATTGATAGCTTGAAACGATATAGCCGTACTCAGGAGGGAACTCTTGAGAGATGGGAAAAAATTGTTTTAGGGATGATAATATCAAAATCATTTATCACAACTAAAGATATTGAAGAAGCACTTGGTATCGATAGAAATCATGCAAAGGAAAGGATGTATGGATTTTATGGAAAAGGTTTGATTAAAGGAAACATTTCTGGAAATAAACTTGAACCTGAAGAAATTCCTATCTTTCCACCATTAGTACAATTAGATGATCTTCCAATTTACTACCAAGAGATATTTGGGTATATCCTTTCTAATACTAGAGTTTCAGTTAAAAATATTATGAAATATTGGGAGAAGACACTTGTTGCTGCTAGGAATATTGTTTATGAATTAGTTGGGTCAGGTCTGTTGAACATCTCTCTCCGTGGAAGTACAATTTATCTTGAATCAAGTCAGAAATTCTTACCAAATAAACAGCTAAGTGAGCTTGGTGAGATTTATACAAGAGTTGTAAATGAAATTGAAAAATCACGAAGAAAGAGAATTAAACTCACAACAATTGCTAACTCTGTTGGTATGAATCCACTAGATCTGTTCAAGCTATTGAACCAATTGATCTCTCATGGATATTATAAAGGAGTTGTAACTGCATCCTATTTCGAAAGAGCGGGAAAATTAGTTTTACCAATAAGTAAGAATTACTGTTTAAATTGTGGTCATGTAATAACTTCTTCAACTGAACCTTGTAGCAACTGTAGACTACAGCATACAAAATGTACAGTCTGTCAAGGTTTGATTAAGAAAGGAGACAGAGTTTCTGAGTGTCCAAATTGTAATAATGTTGCACATGATGATCATATGGAACAGTGGATGAGAATCAAATCAGAATGTCCAATATGTAAAACCAAAGTTTCTAAAAGAAATCTTAAGAAGTATGCAGCATAATAGATGAATTAGATGGAACTTCATAAGATTCAAGAAGAAGTATATGATTTCTTAAATGAAAGAGGTTGGTTTAAGTACTCTGCAAATGATGTTCTGCTTCATTTGTTTGAAGAACTAAGTGAAATAGGGAAACACCTTCTTTTTCAATCAAAATATAAAGAAGAAAGTGGTCATTCTAAACCAAAAGAAGAAGATTTACCGAGGGAATTTGCTCAAGCTTTTTCTTTATTTCTTCAACTATGTATTCTTCAGGATATTGATCTTGAAGAAGCTTGGAAAAAGGAAATTGTGGTAATGAAAGAAAGATTCCCAATAGATAAATAAAAAAAGCATCTTGGGAGATGTTATTGGATGAGTGACAAGAAAAAGATCAAACCAAGAACTAGAAAAACATCAAAGAAGATTTTTGTTGATGTGAAGGATGTCTCTAAAAGTTATACAATGGGCGAAGTTGAGGTTCAGGCTCTGAGAAATGTGTCACTCTCTTTTAGTGCTGGAGAAATTGTTTCTATCGTAGGTCCTTCAGGCAGTGGAAAAACAACTCTACTAAATGTAATTGGGGCATTGGATTATGTTGATTCAGGTTCTATAAGCATTAATGGAAAGAAACTAAGTTCAATGAAGGATAAAGAATTAAGCTTTCTAAGAAGAGATACCATCGGATATGTTTTCCAGAATTTCAATTTACTTGAAGAGATAAACGCAGAAAAGAATATTGAGATGCCTTTAATTCTTGCTAATCTTGAAAAAGAAGAGAGGAAGAAAAGAGTTGAAAAACTGCTAAAAAGTGTAGATCTACTCGAGAGAAGGTCACACAATCCGGATCAGCTCTCCGGAGGAGAACAACAAAGAGTTGCTATAGCAAGAGCATTAGCAAACAATCCAAAGCTGTTACTTGCTGATGAACCTACTGGAAATCTGGATTCAAAAACTGGAGAAAAAGTACTTCAATTACTAATTGACCTAAGCAAGACTCACAAAAAAACACTGATTTATGTCACTCATGCGGAAATCTCTGCTGCTTTAGCTGACAGACAGATTCACATGAGTGATGGATCAATAGTTAAAGATTTTCAAACAAAGAAATGATTTCGAAAAACGTCGAATCATAAAGCTATTAAATTACATTTGTTCTTTTTGTTACAATTAATTATTAAACGAGGAAATATCATGGGACATAGACGCTGGTTCTTCAAACATATACTGAAGGAGAGGTTACTATCAATTATTTTGCTTATTTTTCTGATAGTATTCATCGGAACTGTGTCTATCACTCCATTATTTATAGGAGATATTTTTACTGAACTAGCAAAAGAAAACAGTTCATTTAAAGTAATTGTAAGTGCTTCTCTTTTCATAGCTGGAGCGGGAATAATTCGAGCTACAGCTGATTTTACTCAAAGTTATGCAAATGAAATACTTGCTCATAAAATAACAAAAAATGTAACTGAAGAATTCTACAAAGGAATGCTTGAGAAGAGTCAAGAATTTCACGATAGAGTAAGAATTGGGGATGTTATGGCCAGAGCAACTTATGACACCAGACAGATGAACATCTTCATATCCCCAGGTATAAAGTTCCTATTTGAAGGTACATTTACACTTATTTTCTCGGTATCTTTAATGATATGGATTAACCCTAAATTGACTCTTTTACTGCTTATGGGTCTACCTATTTACATTGTAACAATTCGAGACTATAATAAGAATTTACGTCCCATATCCCAAGCACAAATGGAACAGAACAGTATTTTGAATGCACGTTTACAGGAAAGTGTTACAGGAATAAGAGTAATCAGAGCATTTGTTAAAGAACAAGCAGAAATCAAAGAATTTGATAGAGAAACAGACAAACTGAGAGAGATTAATACTCGAAGGGGAATAATTAGTGCAAAATACTATCCTGTAATTCTTACTTTTCTATTAATAACTTTAAGTTTCGTCTGGGGATCATATGAAGTTATCAATGGGAGACTAGGTATTGGAGAATTGATAACATTTGTGTTTCTTATGATGACTTTAGTTATGCCAACTTGGCAGTTTGGATGGGCTATAACACAATTTCAAATAGGAATGGCAGCAGCAAAAAGAGTTTATGAAATGAAAGAAAAGAAAATCAAGCTTGAAGAGTCACCTTCTCCAGAAGATTGTAGAACATGTGAAGGAGAAATAAGATTCGAAAAAGTTTCTTTTTCATATAATGGTAAAAGTAGCCGAAAAAAGTCTTTAAACAACATTAATTTAGATGTACCAGGAGGGTCTACAGTTGCAATAATTGGGAATCCTGGTTCAGGCAAATCTACTCTAATAAAATTACTTATGAGGCTTTATGATCCTACTGAGGGAAATATCCTCATCGATAAAATTGATATTAAAGATATGCGAATATCCCATCTGAGAGACCATATAGGTGTAATTGAACAGGAAGTTTTTCTTTTTAGTAAATCTATCAAAGACAATATAGCATATGGAAAACCAAGTGCAACTAAAGAGGAAATCATTGAGGTCGCTAAACTAGCTCAAGCACATGAATTCATTGAGAGTTTTGATAAAGGATATTCCACCATAGTAGGAGAAAGAGGAGTTACTCTAAGCGGTGGACAAAAACAGCGTATTGCTATTGCAAGAGCTCTTCTAGTTAATCCATCTATTCTAATCCTCGATGATGCTAGCTCTGCTATAGATGCAGAAACAGAAAGAAAAATACAAACTGCTATCGCTAATGTGTTAAAAGATCGAACCACCTTCATTATCACTCACAGACTAGCCACTATCAAAAATGCTGATCTCATTATTGTTCTGAAAGATGGTTATCTTAGAGATAGTGGGACTCACGATGAACTTATACTAAGAAATATAGATTATAGAAGATTATTTGAGCGGTTTTCAGAACTACCACCAATTACTTATCAGGAGGGAAATTAGTGTCAGAAGAAGAAGAATTCAAGAAATCGTATGACAGAGAATATTCAGATATAGAACTTCTCAAGAGATTTTGGCGCTTTCTACAAAAACATAAAGCCCAATTAGTCTTTATCATCGTACTGATTTTGGTAGCAGCTATATTATCTATACTACCTCCTTCTATGGTTCAAAGTATTTTCGATATACTGACAAAAAGAGTGAATCCATTTCCACAATCTGTTGAGATAATTCCGTCTATTGTTTACCTTTGGAGTTTCCAGATTAATATATGGAATGCTATTTTACCCTTTGTTATAGGGTATGTTGTTCTGGTTTTAGTTTTGTGGGTTGTTCAGGTTTTTATGAATATTTTAGTTGTGAAGGTATCACAGAAAATTATCAAGCAAATTCAAGTAGATACTTACATAAGTTTGCAGAATCATGATCTGATGTTTTTTGACACCAGATCTACTGGTCAGATAATGAGCAGAATTACCAACGATTCACAAGAATTGAGTCAGATGATTAGCGTTATTTCGCAATTTATTTCTAACTCCTTTGTAATGGTATCTGTTCTTATCTGGATGTTTGTTGTTAACTGGAGATTGACCTTCATTACACTTGGAATGGCTCCTTTTGTTTTCATCGTTGCATTAGCTTTTAGAAGAATCACTAGATTAACAACTGGGAAATGGAGAGCTGCAATTGGAGAAGTTAATGCAGCAGTTCAGGAGAGTGTGGCGGGAATTTCTGTTGCCAAAGCTTTTGGTAGAGAAAGAAAATCTAGAGAGGAATTCAAAAAACTAAATGAAGCAACTTTCTTCCATGCAAAGAAAAGAGCTTTTGCTGTGATGGGTATTTGGCCATTAATGGACGGTATTAGTACAATCGGTGTCTTTGGAATTACCCTCTATGGAAGTTGGTTGATTTTTGGTGATCTTGCTTCACCTGCTGTTATCTTGTTGTTTCTCTTGCTTCTTAATAGATTCTTATATCCTCTTGTTCAAGTTGCATCTCAGTTTTCAGTTATCCAAAGTGGTTTTGCAGCAATGGAGAGAATCTTCAATATAATCGATGCTAAGAAGGAAATCACAAATCCACCTAATCCGGTGATAAAAGAATTATTCGGAAATATTTCCTTTGAAAATGTTCACCACCAATATGTTCCAGGAGAACCAGTGCTTAACAATATCAATCTCGAAATTCAATCAGGGGATTCAATAGCTGTTGTTGGACACACTGGAGCAGGCAAAACTACTATTGCTTCATTATTGATGAGGTTCTATGATATCTTTGAAGGTTCAATAAAAATTGATGATGTTGATATTAGAGAATATGACCTTCATTCTCTCAGATCTCAAATTGGATTAGTATCTCAAGATGTATTTTTATTTAGTGGAACAGTGTTAGATAACATTCGATATGGTAAACCTGATGCTAGTTTATCTGATGTACAGAAAGTTATAGACATTGTAGCAGCTCAAGAATTTATAGATGCATTACCTGATGGGTTGGAAACAGAGTTAGGTGAGAGAGGTAGGGGGTTATCAGCTGGACAACGTCAAATGATTTCATTTGCGAGAACTTTATTGATAGATCCGAAAATTTTGATACTTGATGAGGCAACAGCAGCAGTTGATGCATATACTGAATGGAAGATTCAAGAAGCATTAGATAAGCTTCTTGCTGATAGAACATCGATAGTTATAGCACATCGTCTAACAACAATAAAGAACTCTGATAGAATTATAGTTCTAGATGGAGGAAAAATTGTTGAAGAAGGAAATCATGAGAGTTTAATGGATGAAGAGGGATTGTACTCTGAACTTTATGAGACTTATTTCAAACATCAATCTGCAGAATGGATTTCGGAAATAAGTGAAGTTTTCACCGATTAACTCCCTCAATGCTTTTGCAGAAGTTTTTTTAATTACTACCTTCTCATTGAGATATGGCTGCTGAAATCGATTCAACAGAAACCTCTCCTGCACGCACAATTGGCGTTATGTCATCTTATGGAGTAGGTAAATTTCTTGCAGAATTCTTCACAGGTGCATTTGGAGCACTAGTATTCTTTTATTTTGAGATAGAGTTAGGATTAAAAACTTGGATGGTAACCGTTGCTTTAATTATTTATTCAATCTGGAATGCGGTTAATGATCCCATAGTTGGATTTCTAACTGAAAGACCTACAAGACTTTCAAAGAAACTAGGAAGACGTTTTCCATGGATCATCTTTGGTGCTTTAGTGTGGGTATTTTCTTTTGTACTAGTATTTGCTGTTCCACAAGGTATCAGAGGAAATGATGGAGCAGTCTTTGCTTGGTTAGTTTTAACAATCTGTTTGTATGATACTCTATATTCTGTCTGGGAAGTAAATTATCAAAGTACATTTGTTGATAAATTTAGAAGTCATTCAATTAGAAATAAAGCAGCAAGTATAGCCATTGTTATTGGTGTACTAGGTATAGCAGCAGGAGCACTACTTCCAACATTTCTTGTTACTTATAGTGATTTTGAACCAATTATTAGGACTTTATATCCAACCTTCTTATTTGAGAATAGTATTCTTCCGATATCTGTGGTTAATCATTCTGCAACTTTTATAACAAATGGATGGGTATTTTCCATTACTGGATTTATCTTGATATTTACAATGATTCCTGGTGTTAAAGAAACTCCAAAAATGATTGAAAGATACATGAGGAGTGTTGAATCAGATGAACCTAAGGAAGGATTTTTCACTCAATTAAGAAAAGCTTTTACTCACAGAAATTATGTGGCTTTCATTTTGCTCTTCTTCTTTTATCAAGCAGCAACAATGTCTTTGACGGGAAGTATACATTATGTAGGTAAATACTTCTTAGGAGATGTAGATAAGACCACTTTGGTATTTGCAGGAATGTTAGTGGGGGCACTAATTGCGATTCCTCTTTGGTATTATCTCCTTAAGAGAGTTAAAGATAACCAAAAAATGATTACCATCGCAGCCTTATCAATTTCAGTATGTTTCATTCCACTAATCTTCCTTAGAACACAAATAGGATTTATCATTGCTATGGTGTTTTGGGGGATGAGTTTTGGTGGATTCTGGTTGATCATGACACCTGCAATGGCAGATTCAATAGATGAAATCGTAGTAAAAACAGGAAAAAGAAACGATGGTATATTTCTAGGTTTCAGAGCTTTCTTTGGAAGATTATCTTATGCAGTTCAAGCACTATCATTCTGGGCTATTCACGAATTAACAGGTTTAGATACAACAACTGAAGGAGCTGCTCAAACACCTATTGCTTTGTGGGGAATCAATTTCCATACTGGATTAATTCCATGTATCTTAGTTCTGATAGGAGCTCTAGTTTTCTGGAGATTGAATACTCTCAATAAGGATAAAGTAGCTAAGATTAAAACTCAACTTGCAGAAATGGATTTGTAGTGAATGTCTAATTTCATAACAAATACATACTCTCATTTTGAAATTCCAAATACTCTGAAAAAAGAATTAGCAATCTTGATGAAAGCTAGACATATGGAATACTCAGATATGCCAGTCCATGATCTTAACTATTATCTTAAACCTCTCAATCAACCAGAAGATGAAGAAATTGGAATAATATACATACTCGCATTAGAACAATTAGAGAGTCAATCAGAGTTAGTGGGTTATGCAAGACTTGAATATAGAAAGGAATCTGTATATAATCAGAATAATGGAGTTCTTCAAATTTTTGTGAAAGAGGATAAACGAGGTAAAGGTTGTGGAACACGATTACTTAATGCAATCAGGGAAGAGACACCAGCTTTCCTCACTACAATAACTATGCATGCTGAGAAGGATAGTATTTCCTCGAAAATTCTTGAGAAAAAATTACTTGTAGAGAAAACATCTGAAAACAGACATTATTTTTCAGTGATCCGTGAATTGAGCTTTGAAGAAATACTTGAGTTGGAGAAAGAAGCAACTAAAGAATTAGAGAAAGAGGAACTGGAGATAATCTATACAAATAGTGATACTTTTCATGAAATTGAAAATGAGTATGCTAAGCTACTTGAAGTAATCTGGAATATTGGAACAGACTCTTCAGAACATGAGTCTTTTCCTGTTGAGCGGTTACGAGGAAGGATGCAATATTTCATAGAAGAATTCAACATTTTTATGCATACATTTTTTGTTAGAAAAAAATCAGATAATTCATTAGTTGCAATCACAGAAAACGTCCTTTATAAAAGCAACCCTAAAGTAGCTGATGAAGCTATAATTGGAGCTCTGGATGAATTCAATGATGAACAGACTGAACATGCTCTGAGACTCAAATCACTAGTATTACTGCTCAAAGAAACTGAGGTTACACATTGGGAATCATCGGAACTGAAATTAGATGAGAGCCTTCAGATCTCTCCCAATGATGAAATCCTGGGATTTAGAATTGGAAAAATATTTAACATATACAGTATTCCAATCAAAAAATTCCTGAATAGATAGCATCTAGTTTTAACAAAACTTATTAAGTCCTTAACATAATTATCGGAAGTGGTTTCATGAAAATATTATATAGAGTTTCAAAAGCTAATAAAAATCTCAATGTAGCAACTACCTCAATTATTTGTGATGAAGATCCTGATAAGAACGTACAAAAAATGGTCAAGTTCATTGAAGAAATTAAAAAGAACAATCCTTCTGTAGAACTGATAGTATTTGGTGAAACAATCAATGGATGGTTTTTCAATTTTAAGAAAACTGCTGAATATCACCACAAAATTGCCGAAACCATTCCAGGAAAGACATCTGAGATTATTTCTGAAATAGCAGTGAAGAATAATATTTTCGTGAGTTTTGGTATAAATGAAAAAGATGGGGATAAATTCTATAATTCACAAGTCCTTATTGATCCATCTGGAAAGATTAGTTCCGTTCATAGAAAAACTAAGATGAGGGAATCTTTCTTCAATCCTGGAGATAAACCTGTTACTGTTGATTACATCAAAGATATCAAGATTGGTACTGTTATTTGTTATGAAGTTCAAAATAAGGGAGTAAATAAAGCTCTAAGAAAGAATAAACTTGATTTAATTATTCACAGTTTAGCTGATGACAAAGATCCAAGATGGTTTGGAACAGGTTATCTCGCTAGAAGCTATGATGCATGGTTGATCAATGCAAATCGATTTGGTGAGGAAGGGGGACATTATTGGAATGGTTGGTTAACAATTACTAATCCTCTGGGAAAGATTTGTATTAGTGGGATGGAAAGAGAACAATATCTCTTCTATAAAATTGGAATAGTAGATCAAAACAGGTTCGTTAAATTCCTAAGAAAATTGTATGTTAGAACTTGTCGTATCTTCCATGTGATAAAGAATATAGATATGGCTTTATCAACAGTTTTTGATAGATCGAAAGTTAAAAAGAAAAAGAAAAACGAAGTCAAAAAATAGTTTTCAGAATACTGCAAAGAATACTACCTTCTTGTTTACTCCACCTTTTCAGAAGATGAACCTTTGTCTTCTACAGAAGTCTAGATACAATACCCTACCTTTCTAGAATGTATCTTCTTATATAATGCTTCAAGCTTACGAAATAATTTTCGGAACTTTCCTCTGTGTTAAGAGAAATAAAGATATAAGATATTTGAATTAAATTGCATATATGTTCCTATTTAGATGGTTTACATCTAGAACTCAAAAGATACTAAATTCACAAGGGAAAGTTATACCAGAGAGTATAGCCTCCCTTGAAAAGATAGAACTTGGAGGATTGAAGCAGTTTATATTGATAAGAAGTCATAATAGAATCAATCCTATTTTACTATTCCTTCATGGAGGACCAGGAAGTACAGAAATGTCTTTAGCTAACTTTTTTCAAAAGAATTTGGAAAAACACTTTACAGTAGTTCATTGGGATCAAAGAGGTGCTGGTAAATCATTTAGATTAAGAATTCTGAAATCAAGTATCACTTTCGATCATTATCAGAATGATGCTTTAGAGCTAATTGAAATCCTTAAAAAACGTTTTAATCAAGAGAAAATCTTTCTAGTTGGTCATTCTTGGGGAAGTTTCTTAGGAATGACATTAGTTCAGAAATATCCTGAACATTTTCATTCATATGTAGGAATTGGTCAGTGTGTTCATCTTGCTGAGGGAGAAAGAATTTCATACAAATTTGTAACAGATACAGCTAAGAAACTAGAGAACAAGAAGGCTATCAAACAGCTAGAAAAAATAAAAGACAAGGAAATTTGGGATTTAAGATATACTAATGTACAAAGAAGATGGCTGACAAAATTCAGAGGTTGGTTCTATCATTCCACAAAGTCATGGATCTTACTTAAGTATAATTTCAATAGTCCTGAATATAATCTTCTTGATGGATTTAGATTCTTAGTAGGGGCTTTATTCTCTCTAAGCAAAATGTGGAAACCACTTATGGAAATGCCTAGTTTTATGGACACAATAAAAGAAGTAGAAGTACCTATTTGCTTTTTTGCAGGAAGATATGATTATAATACTCCTTCAGAACTAGTAGAGGAATTTTACAACCATCTTAAAGCTCCAAGGAAGGATTTAATTTGGTTTGAGGAATCTGCACATTCTCCAAATTATGAAGAAAATGAGAAATTCGAGAGAGAGATGGTAGAAAGAGTTCGACCTTTAGCTAACTAATTAGAGTTTAGTTGAAAAAATCTATACCTGAGTAAAATTGAATGAACTATTTCTGAAATTGCACTTTTAATGAGATGCTTGATTACACTTGGAATTGTAAACTAATTTATACTCCTTCGTAAAAGAGGGAATAATGATTAAAGTACCTATATTGATTGGAAGTGTTATTACAATTAGTTTTGCTGTTTGGCACTTTATAGTTCCTTGGAGATATCGATGGTTCAGTTATACGCCAGAAATTTCTGAAGATCTTAAGAATACAATTAAAGCTTCTAATTTCTTTTTTGCTCTTTCATTACTACTGCTAGGATCTTTGACATTAATTGTAACTAGCATGTTATGGACTACTGTTATTGTAATTCAAATTGTACTAATCATGATGTCAATCCTTTGGACTGCTAGAGTGATTTTCCAGATTATATATCCGCAAGGTAAACGAATAGTGCATGTTTCAACAATTATGCTAGGTATGTTCATTATAACCGATTTACTTTTTATTATACCAACTTTCATAGTATTCTTGACATAATTTAGAAATATTAATATAGAAAGCAAGGTGTTAGAAATAATAGAGATGATATTATGCCTCGTCCAGCATCATTCATAGGTGGAGCTTTAACAGCTATAGGAATTTTCGGTGTGATAATTTCAATTGTACAACTAACAGACAGATATTGGTGGTTTCTGTTTTACCTTGGAATAGGGATAATTGGTGGTTTCTCTCTGGGATCAGTTTCGGCATCCTTCAAAGAACAAGAAAAAAATGCCTATTTGACTCTAACAGGATTTATGTTAGCAGCTCTAATCTTACTAACTGTTTTTCTCGGAGTATGGCAAAGTAGCAACCCTGCATTAAATATAGAAATTGGTGGAATTTGGGTTATTATTATTGCAGCTGCCTCAGGGTTGGTTTCTTATATAGGTACGACATTAATGTCGGTTGGTGACAAGAGATAATTTCTAGTTAACACCAACACAATCTTTTTTTTTACATAATACTTAATACTTGGTAAGTAGCTTTACAATAAAAAAGAGAGAACGATGTTTATGAAAAATATAAAATTCTTTCACATAGGACAATTTTTCACACTAAGAGCCCTCCTAGCCAC
>JAEOSZ010000151.1 GCA_016840095.1 Candidatus Heimdallarchaeota archaeon | reverse complement strand
TTGAACTGAAATAATAAGTTCATAATGAAATTGAACGTTAATTCAATATTAATAATTTACATGATTAGCATTACAGAAAGAAAATTGAAGGATACTATTAATCCTACAACCTATCACAATCATCACACATCACACATCACACATCACATATCACATTGAAAGAAGTGTATTGTATGCATAAATGCATTCAGTAAAGAAATGCAGTGACGGCAAAGTGGGCTAGGGTAGGGGATATCAAATATCCATCTTTTTTCTTAAAAAATGAATACTGAATTACACGAAGCAACAAACATAAAGGTGAAATTTATGGGTGCTAAAACAGATACTTCAACAACAAAGTATGAAATACGAGCAACATTCGAAATCGAAGGCGTCGTTGAGAAACCTGATATTATTGGTGGTATTTATGGACAAACTGATGGGCTTCTTAGTGAGAATCTTGATATTCGTGAGCTCCAAAAAACAGGTCGTATAGGAAGAATTAATGTCGAACTGAAAAGTAGAGGGGGAAAAACAACAGGGAAAATAATTATCCCTTCCAGTCTTTCAAGAATGGAAACAGCTATTTTAGCTGCAACAGTTGAAACAGTAGATCGTGTTGGACCATGCAGCTGCAAGGTTCAATTGGAAGAGATTGTAGATGTCAGAATAAATAAAAGACAATCAATTGTTGATAGAGCTTCTGAAATAATCCGTCAATGGGATCAAAATGTTAGCCCATTCTCATCTTCAATAACACTTGAAGTTGAGAAAACTGCAAAAACAAGTCAAATTATTAGTTTGGGAGAAGAAGGCTTTAGTGTAGGTCCTAGTTTTGAGAGACAAAAGAAAGTAGTCTTAGTCGAAGGGAGAGCTGATGTTGTTAATCTTCTAAAATATGGTGTAGATAACACAGTAGCAGTAAATGGTACTAGTGTTCCACAAAAATTACTCGATTTAATAAAGAAAAAAACTGTTACAGCTTTTCTTGATGGAGATAGAGGAGGAGATTTGATTCTTAAGGAATTACTTCAAGTAGCAAAAGTAGATTATGTTGCAAGAGCTCCAAAAGGAAAAGAGGTTGAAGATTTAAGTAAAGAGGAAGTTGAAAGAGCTCTAAAAGAGGTAGTATCCTTAGATGAAGCTGTTTTCTTAACAGGAACTGATGAGGGAACTACAGTTAAGGATTTTCTTGATCAAGATAAACCCAAAAAGAAAGAAAAAACTAGACTCTCTAAAGCAAAGAAAGCTCTCAAGAAGAAAGAACCTAAACCTGTAGGAAAACCTTCAAAAAAACCAATTGAGAAAAAAATTGTGGAGAAACCAACTCCCAAACCTCCTACTAAAAAAGTTACTGAACCTAAGAGTAAACCCGTCGGAAGACCTCCTTCTAGACCAACTGATAGAAAACCTCCTTCTAGAACTACTGATAGGAGACCTGCTGATAGGAGACCTACAGATAGGAGACCTCCTTCCAGATCAACTGACAGAAGACCATCTACAAGATCCACTGATTCAAGAAGACCTTCATCTAGAGGAACTTCATATTCGAGACCACCAAGAAGAGAAATTAGAAAAGTTGAGTTACCAGAACATCTAACGAAAACCATTAGTGAGATTAAAACAAAGCTTAAAGTTGTAGTTTTTGATGAAAACAATAAAGAGATTCTAAGAAGTTCAACTGCAAGCGTATATGACGATATGGATAAGTTGGAAAATGGTGTTACTCTAGTTATAGATGGTGTAATAACCCAGAGATTATTAGAAAGAGCCAAAGCTAAAGGAATCAATTTAGTTATTGGTGCTAGAAAGGGTGAAATTACAAAGAAACCAACTGGAATTAAAATTGTAGAGTTCAAACAAGTTTAATTCTTCCTTTTTTTTCCTTTAATCAAATGCCAAAAACTTTATGAGATAACTAGAGATTATCCTCGAGAGATGATGCCCTTGGAATATCGATAACCTCCTGGAAGAGATTTTTCGGGAAAAATATAGCAAGGCAGAAATCTTTAATTTCTTTTAGACAACTTTTAGGTGAAGTTCAATGAGTATAGAAGACAAAATGAAACTAGTTACAAAGAATACAGAAGAGGTAATTCTAGAATCTGAAATCAAGAAAACATTAGAAAACAAAGAGAAACCAAGAGCTTATATTGGCTTTGAATTATCTGGCTTTTTGCATCTAGGAACAGGTTTAATCTGTGGAAATAAACTAAAAGATTTAGCAAATGCTGGCTTTGAAACAATAATCTTTCTTGCAGATTGGCATAGTTGGATTAACAATAAATTAGGCGCAGATATGGATAAAATAAGAATTGCTGGGGAGTATTTTCAAGAGGGTTTTGAATCTATTGGTTTGAAGGGATCAAATGTAAAATACATTTGGGGAACTAGTTTAGCTGAAAACTTGAACTACTGGGAAAAAGTTGTAAAAGTAGCTAAATCCAATTCTCTTAACAGAATGCTTAGAACCTTACCAATTATGGGAAGAAAGGCAGAGGGAGAAGTGGAATCAGCATTTCTATATTATCCTGCAATGCAAGTAGCAGATATATATCAAATGGAATTAGATTTAGCTTGTGGGGGAATGGATCAAAGAAAGGCACACATGCTAGCAAGAGATACAGCAGAAAAACTAGGTATAAAAAAACCCGCATGTCTTCATACACCTTTACTTACTGGAT
>JAEOSZ010000063.1 GCA_016840095.1 Candidatus Heimdallarchaeota archaeon | reverse complement strand
ATCAGTGAAAGAACACAGGAACAAATTCTAAAGAAATTTGCAAATGAAAAATTGAAAATAAAACAAAGAGAGGTTTTCTTTACAGCAGTTCTTGATTTCTTTGATAATCTATGATTTAGGATTTTTCTAGTAGAAATTAGGAAACTCTTGATTCATTCTCTTTAACCAGTTTGGCTAAAAATGCAGTAAGCTGAATATTACTTGAAGCACCTTCAGAGATGCGAAAATCAACTTCTGCTAAATACTCGTTTAGCTCAAGTTTTTGCAAATCAGGCATTTCCAAAGAAGGTATTTCTCTATAAATCTGGTAAGTTACATCTGTTCCAGATAACCCATATTCAAGAATTAGATGTTGAAGTACATCTCTTGCTTTGTAGAAATCTCCTTTAAGAGCGTGGGTTAGCATGCTTCTAATCTTCTCAGGATCTGCATGACCAACTGTTTGAAGAACTGTTACTTTCTCTATAGATTTTCCTGATGCAACAGTTGATTGCAATATATTAATGGCTTTTCTTAAGTCACCTTCAGAGATATAAAGTACTGTTGCGATTCCTTCGTCATCATAAACCAGTTTTTCTTTCTCACATATTTTAACTAAAAATTCTTTCATGCTTTTTTCATCGAGAGGTTTGAAACGGAAGATAGCACATCTAGATTGAACGGGTTCAATTAATTTACTAGAATAATTACAGATAAGTGCAAACCTACTTGTTTTAACGTATCTTTCCATGGTACGTCTTAGAGCATGTTGTGCAGCTGATGTTAAACTGTCAGCTTCATCCAGACAAACAATTTTGAATGGAACACCACCATATGATGCAGTTCTAGCAAATTCCTTAACTTTATTTCGAATTGCATCGATACCACGATCATCAGACGCATTTAACTCTAAAAGATTTCTAGACACATTTCCTGGGCCAAATAAATCATTTGCCAAAGCAAGCAAAGCTGTTGTCTTACCTGTTCCAGGAGGACCTGCAAATAGAAGATGTGGAAGATTTCTCCTTTCAACAAATCCTTTCAACCTTGGAATAATGTCCTCATGACCTTTAAGCTCATCAAGATTTTTAGGTCTATATTTTTCAGTCCACATTATATCATAATCGTTTGTCATTTTTCCACAACATCAAGTAAAAGTTTTTTCTATTTAAATCTATTACCAAGAGCTTGATTATTTTGTTTATGGTTGGTTAAAAAAAGTGGTGTTGATATACTAAATGCTAGAATAGACATTGGAAGAAGGTGATGTAGATTACTAGCTACGAAACTGTGCATGATGAAGGTCACAGCGAGAAGGGAATAATCAACGAGTATAATATTCAAGGGTTCAAAATCAGTATTCACGAAGAAGAGGGGATAGTATACTATGCTGCTGAACCATTATTTGATTTCCACAAGGATCCACTTTTATTTGCTGAACTGTCTTCAGTTGTAATAAAGAACAAGGATAGGCTTGGAAAGGAAATTCTAAAATTTGATGATTTAATAGATACAATTAAGTCAATTTGCATGTTGAAGGTTCTCGAAATAAATGGTCTCGAAATTGATCCAGAAGCATTTACGGAACTTTTCATCTATCGATTAATAAAATTTGATAGAATAATTCCAGCTCTTCTGGATCATTATGTAAATGAGATTTACATGGATCAAAAAGGATCCACAATTTATTTAGATCATCAGGTATATGGACGATGTAATACAAAGGTAATCCTCGAAGAGGAAGAACTGGACGCTTTACTAACTAGAATTAAGTTGGAGCATCCCGTAACAATATCAGCTAAAAAACCATCTTTGAAGATAGAGTTTCAAACACAGAGGTTTCATTCTCGTATTTCAATGGATTTTCCACCTCTTTCACCTAATGGTCCTACTTTCAATATTAGAAAATTAAAAAGAAAACCACTTGAATTGTTAGATTTAATCAATTTCAATACATTTCCAACGTTCTTAGGAGCTTACTTAGTGGAAGCTGTAATTGATAGACAGAATATCACAATCATTGGAGAGCCCAATGCAGGAAAGACTACGTTGGCTAATGCAATTGATTTATACACACCCAAACACTGGAGAAAGATTGCTATTGAAGATGCTATAGAATCTACAAATCAAGCAGCAATGGGTTTTAAACATTTATCAATTCAGGTAGATTCATTTGAATCAAGTAAAAGTGACCATACAAAGACTTCTGAAATATTGAAATTGTTACACAGATCTCCTGATTGGATATATCTAGGAGAGATACAATCAAGAGAACATACTCAAGCAATGTTCGAAGCACTTAATGCAGGTCTTAAAGGAATACAAACTGCGCATGCAGATTCTGCTGAAAAGATTCTCAGAAGGTGGGAGAACTTACACAAAATTGCTCGTTCAGATTTTCTTTCACTTGATATCATTGTAGTCATGAGAAGAGAAATTGCGAAATCCACCTTTGAAAGGAAGATTGTTGGTGTTTACGAAATAAATCAAAATAACACAAGTAAAGGAGATTATGGTTTCCTAACTGAAATCTACAATTCAAATATGAATGAAGATCAAATGCTTCAAACAATCAAAGAAAAATCAAGATTGAATAAAAAACTGGATTTGATTATAGAAAGGAATGACTCCTTGAAAACTGAACAATCCCAGAATTGGGGAATTTAAGGGGATAAACATGAGAACAGTCAATTACTCTAAATCAGGCTCTAAAATGACTCAATTCAGTATTTTTCCCAAGAGAATACTCTATAAGATAGCTTTGGGAAAAGTGGAAAAACATTCCAAATTCTTCATTTCAGAAAGTGATTACAGATACTTGAGAATCATTGGAAACTCAACATTATTGTTTTTTGTTACTTCGTTTGTTTTATTTCATTATGTTACTATGGTTAATGCGTTAATTGCACTACTAATTAGTTTCATTGCTAGTATTTCGTTTCTTTTTGTGCTAAGTGATTATATTCGCTCCAGAATCATAAATAAGCATAAGAAATTTGAAGAAAAGGCATTCTTGATAATCAATTCGCTATCGATCAACATGGTTGCAACTCAATCTTTTCCACATTCATTGGAACTTCTACTTGCAAAAGGAATTACTGATAAATATTATACAAAGTATTTCCAAGACATGCTCTATAATTTGAATCTTGGAGAGAATGAAGATGAGATAATCAATAATGGTGGAAAAATTTTTCTGAACAAACAATATGAAGTGGCATTTCAGAACATTAAAAATGAAAATTCATTCATTGAATCTGATCCAGAGTTTATAATTCATGTAAGAAAGAGCATTAAATTAGTAGAAGACAATATTGTAATCTTTATTGCAGTTTCTTGTCTATTACCACTAGTATTGAGTATGGTTTTATCATTCCTATTACCTGCAAATTCTCCTACAATATTCATTTTTCCTCTCTTATATGCTGTCTTTGGAACTTTGATTCTTCGCTTTATGAATAACAAAAGTATTGGTGGTCAGAATGAGTAAATTGAATTGTACTGATTTTAACTTTCTCAGCAATATCGCTTTAAAACTCGAAAATGGAGAAAATCTAGAAAGGTCCTTCTTTCTAACTGAAAATATACCTGAAGAAATACTTGTTAGATTACAACTAGGTGAAAACCTACATGAAGTAATTTCTTCTATCGATTTCAACTATCCTGCACTGAAAAATCTCTTTTCTTCAGTAGATTATGCAGACGAAGATGAAGTTATAGATAGGGTTAAATCAACTTCTAGATTGATTAGAGTTCGTGAAGAGGTGCTCAAAGAAAAGGATTCATCTTTGAAAGTTCATCAAAGAAGGCTAAAGATTATTCGTTATGTAACTATGTTTACAATCGCAATGATTGCAGGTTTTTCTCCTATCTTTTCTAACCTATACAGTTTTATTAGCACAGGAGAATTCACAAGTTCATTTTCTATTTGGTCAATATTATCTATATCCTTTCTTATCATAAATTTACTTAACAATTATTATCTGATGAAAATGGGAAATGAAGAAAAAAAGTATTTCAGGCTTATTCCTGTCATCTTCTTGCATTCAGCTATTGTTATAGGAGTTAGATTTTTTATTCTTAATCTTATCCCTATCTGAAAGGGAATCCTGAAGGATAATTTATTTTTTGTATTCTTTGGAATTATTCGAAACTAGAAGATAATCTTTGACTTACCTCAGCAATTATATCAGTATAATCATAGGAAAAGATAAACTCAGCATGATCTCGAATTGTAAATTCAGCAACGTTAGCAGATTGCGCAACCAATTTCTGTGTTAGAGCTGAAGAATGTTTAATCTGTCTTGATAGTAGTTTGTCTGCAACATAAGCTGATGCAGCTGAAAGAGGATAAGGCCTTCTCCCACCACGATCTGGAAACGGAATTCTTTCAAGTATTTTCAAACATAAAAGATGAAGAATCTTTTCATACACATAAACATCTATTGAATATTTTTTCTCTATTCTTTCTTTTATTGCTTCAGAACGACAGATTAGAGAGCAAATTCGAAAAACATAATCTTCACTTCTCCTGATCCCACTTACAGAGGGTTTGATATTCAAATCCTGCATAAGACTTAGTAAGTTCTTACCAAGAACCCTATGACCTAGTTCTCTATAAGTTCCAACAATCTCTTTCAAAGTTAATGGACAATTATGTCCTTCCTCTCTAACACTTAGAAGCAGAGACATTGCAGATAAGAGAACATGATTTGTTATCTTCTTCTGATGCTCAGATTTGTACTTATAATACAGAAAGAGTGTCCTATCTCTAATCTTTGTAGGAACTTGAAGTCTCGAAAACACTTCATTCAATATCTTAATAGTTCGAAAATCAGTTTCTTTCCCTTTTATTGCTCCAGGGATATGGTAATAATTCTTAAATTTTCTAAATTTATACTGATTTGTTTCATCTAATAGAGATCCATTAGAATCTCTAAACATGTACTCTTCAACTGATCCAATAGAAGATCCTAAAGAACTCACAACTGCCAGATTATTATTAATTGACGTGTATTGTTGATTTCTTCGAGATCCGTCCGGAGACATGGAGCCCAATTGAAAAGACGAAGATTCAAGGACGGAATCATGTACAAGACCGCATTTCTTGCACACGTTAAGACCATTTTCTTGAATAATTCTAGAACCGCATTCATCACACAAGCAGCTTTCCATTTTACTCAAAAAAATAACCTCTCCGAAACTATTGAGAATTTTTAAGATTGAAACAAAGCTGTGTGCTAGTTCGTATATGGTTCAGTACTGTTTTTGGTATTTTTGTTTGACCTTTAAAGAAAGAAGAGGCAGATGACTGAAAGTATTCAACTCATAGAGAAAAAATCTTTGTCGGACGTTTAAACGTTATTTTACTAAATTGAAACTAATATAGCATGAAAAGCGATTCAAGAGTAAAATACGTAAATATAAGCTTAAGAATAAAATAAGTTAACCTACTTAAGTAAACTGAAAATTGTGCTGTTTTTAAAACATAATTAGTATAAAGGGTAGAATGAAACTCAAACAAATAGTTATAGTAGTATTTCTATTCTATATGATAGTGTTTCTTAAATCACCAATGATTAATGGTGATGGAATAGTATCAGATATTGATATTGTCAATAATGAAACCTTTGGAGATTTAGAGGTAGAAAAAGGAAAAATTGAGATTGCCAAAGATTCAGAATTTTTGGTCAAAGATCAAGAAGAATTGGAAGAACAAACAACAATAAACAGTGGTGGAAATTCGTTAGAGGATTCATTGAATGCTTTCAATCCTAATATGAATTTAACGGGAAATTACATAGGAGATTCTTTAGAAGGAAACCTTGAAGATAATGATTCAAGTATTTCCTTACCTAGTAACGGACAATTCACCTTGGAAGGAAATATTACAAATTTACAATCACAATACATTAACAACCCTGGAGCAGAGAACAATCAAGAGTTTTATTCTGAGGATGCGATTGTTCCTGGTTTGGAAGTTGAAAGATTATATTATTCAGGAAGCAGGAATGGGGATTATGTATGGAAATTCTATTCCTATAATTCAGAATCCATAAAATATGCCCTTTACCAGAAAGATATTAGTCTATATGACACTGATACAAAAATATCTTACAGTTATCAGTTAGCATCAAATTCGAGTTTACAAAATGTAATAAACTCATCTCTGATTTTTGATTTTGTTTTCGATACGTGCCGCATTATGGTAATTCATTGGCACTACACAGACGCAGAACCACCATCAATTGGGGAGAACACAACATCCCCATTTATTGTGTATAGACTATTACAAAATAGTAGTTGGGATGATCAGTGGAATGATTATACACTCTATATGAGTGATCTCTTCTCCTTAACAGATCCCTTGATACCTACAATGTTAAAATCATTTGGAATATATGTTATATCTCCAGAAGTTTCTGATTGTACAGTTTTAATTGATGATTTAAAGCTTGAATCAGCATTACTACCTTCGGATATTGATTTGAAACTAAATGATATAGTAATTAGTTCAACTAGTATAGGGGAAGGAACGTTTAATGAAGACATCTTGTTTGAGGCAGGTGCCCCTTTTGAGTATGATGTAAATTGGTCTCATAATTCAAATTATAGCATAGATGCTAACTTTACTATAAGATCTTCTGGGACCGTAATAATTCCTTATACGAAGCAACTTTCTTTAGAAAATGAAGCATCCATACTTCTTTCTATTGCTATTAATGGTCTTTCGTTGCTTGTTAATCCAGTCAACTTCTCTTATCCTGATACTTGGACTATTGTAGGAATTCCACAAGGTGCAGATATCATAAGTGATACTGTTACAGAAGCTGGATATAGAACCCTTTCATTGGCTAGAAGAGCAGGAATCTATGATATTGAATTTCAATACAGTTTACCTAATCAAATACTGAGTGTAGATATTGAAGATACAACCATTTTTGAAATACTAAATGCAACATTTAGTTTTCTTGAAACACCTCAAAATAACCAAATTGAAGTATTTTGGATGGGTGAAGAAAATAGCAGCAACATGGAGGAATTAGTAGGTAATAATTTAGAATTTATTTTTCCATCAGAAGTTGCAAGTGGAGATTATGATATAACACTTCTTGCTCTGGATGGTAATCTGATAGGATACGAGAATACATCTGTAACTTTGATGAGAGAAGCATCTGAACTAGTAGCTGAGCAAGAGATTTACATTCCTAAATATGCAATGGAAAAAGTAGAAATATCTTATTTGAGCTTGAACTATTCTCTAGAAATCGAAAACGCAGATGTAAGTGGAATTCTAGATGGTGAGGTTCTACCAAGTGTTCTTGTAGGAGATCAGTATGTTTTCAGTATCTCTTCCTTTTACCTTACAGAAACTAATTATACTTTAGATATCTTTGCTCAATCTACTTCACATGCTTCTATCCAAAAAACAGTCAATATTACGATTTATGATAGTGAGATTAATATTAGCTTTGAGTATGAAAACGCAGAGATTTCATCAGATTTCCTTTTACACTTCAATGTTACATCTGATGAATCACCAGTCGGTTTAGTTCCAATAACGATAGAAATTAATGAATATGAACCCCATTCAGGGATTACTGATGAACAGGGGCTATATACATATGTTATTGCTCTACCGCAAGATCTTCTGATAATTGATATTAACTGTTCAATATTCAAAGCATTTACACCTATAGCAACAAGATCATTTCAAATTATGCTTGAAAATTTGCTTGTAACAGCAGAAAGAAATAATGAGGATGTAGTAATAGCAGAAAATATCACACTTACATACGACATTTCTTACCCATCTACACACGACAGATGGAAATATTATATTGATGATGAAATGTTACCGCTTTTAGAAGCTTACGTGGAAACTAGTTCTTTACAGATTCCTGTTTATTTAGATGCTGAAGCAATATACTGGCACATACAAGCAGATAGTAGTGTAGACGATCATAAACTAAAGATAGTTACAATTGGTCCAAGTCTATTAGCTACAGTAGAAGAGAATGATACTCAGATTTCAGTACATTTCATTATAAGTTCAGATGTTAGGAGCTACTCAGATATTTCTATGTTATATTATCTGAATGAAAGTTATTCCACTTCAAAATATGATTGGAAGCTTTTATCATATAATAGTAATGACGTAACAAGTGTGTATGAACTACAAGTAAATGATCTCTATGTTTATGCAACTAATATAGAAATTGCTAAAGGAAGTGTGTTAATGCTTGATTTAGTTGGAACTAAAACCTCTGGAATGAGATCAATAGCAAACATAGTGGTACCATTAGTATCAAGTTCAGGAGTACTTCTAGGTGCTGTAACAGCTATAATTAAAGTTTATAATAAGAAAAAGGGAATGGTTCTTGAAATTTAGAAGTAACTAAGTTTCTTCTTCTTTCCCTACACTAAATGCATGGTAAAACAGTGCAAAAATGACAGCTAATATAATAAAAATAATTATCACGGTTTTAATTACAACGAAATCCATACTTATCGGTTGAAGCTGCTTATTGTTTATTAATAAGCTTTTCGACCAATTGCAAAAAAAGTAAAGGTAATTATTCAGTATGAATCTGCTTTATCATATTTTTTGTTGTTTCAGCGTATCTAACCTTTTCAATTGAGTTTGCAATAATTTCTAAGCTTTTGAGATAAGGATTTTGATTTACTTTGCCGCTTATAATTAGTTCTGAGTTAACAAAGTTCTTAGCCTTCAAGTAAGAATAAGGAGCATTTTCTGATTCATTTTCTTCTACCATTCTTGCAGCAGCATCAGCAGACATCTCTAAAACAATTTCAGCTAATTTCCCTGCACAAAGAACATTAATGTTCCCAGTTCCATCATTAGCAACAAAAGTAAAAAGAATTCGATTTAATGGCTTATCCATTTTTCCATGATCTGCACAGTTATAGCTACCATTTTCTTTTTTCATCTTCTTCTTACATTCAGGACATAATGGATATACAAATTGCTTCTCTATGAGCTTAACTACAGTAGCTTGGACTGTGACCGCTTCTCCTTCCTCTATATCTTCAATATCTGTAATTTTCTCTAAGTCGATTTTTAGAGGGGAAACTTCTAAGCTTGATACAAAACCTTGTGGACTTGCTGTACTATTTAATGATTTTTTCACAATAGTGTTTTTGTTGATTAATAACTCGGTACCATACCCAGCATCTTCTTTGACACTAGCATTGTATATTTCAACGGTATCACCAACACTTAATTCTGAAATCTTATTTACATTTTCTCGCCAACAAGTAATACGAATTGTACCTGATTGATCTTCAACTCTCAGGTTTCTTAGTTGAATAATCTCATCCTCTTTGGTTTTAATATCTTGAATTGGACTTAAATCACTTACAATGCCTTGGATATGTGCTTCTTTCATATTGTCTGCAATAGATTTGATACTAGCGAAATTCATCTGATATTGGTTCATGGAATCGGTATCTATGCTTTCTACATCTACTCTAGTCTGATTCCCACAATGAATCTCTATATCTGTATACCTTCCTTGTCTTGTAAAACCATTCAGTATAGAAATAACTTTGTTAATATCATCTTCATTCACTAATTGGATTTTGTCATCCCATAAAACAACACGAATAATTCCTGTGTTGTCAGAAATTGTAATATCTCTTACCTTACCTTTAGTTCCATTTTCTCTGGAAAATTCATGCATTGGATTTACATGAATTATCAAACCTTTTGCTGATATTAGAGAACTTAACTCTGTAATCTGAGCTATTGGTAATAATTGAGCACCAATATCAGTTCCTGAACCAACAAAACCCTTTTTCACAATTATATCTTTAGTATCCTCTTTCTTAGCAACGTTTGTATATTTGCTTGAATGCATTTCTAGATGCCCTTTCAACCCTACCTTCGCTGCTAATCCAACAACCTCAATAATATCTCCTAAACCAATACCTTGGACATCATCAGCTTTTTCATTCCAAAAATTAACATAAATTTCTCCAGTTTCATCCCCTAGAACTAAACCTTGTTTAACACCTTTTGTACCATCAGCTCTTTCAAACTCAAGAAGATCATCCTTTTGAGTGACTTTACCAATTAAAGAAAGATCAATCTCATTTCCCTTAATATCCTTAATTTTGGAAGCTGTAGAATCGAATGTAGGTAAAACAGAATCATCAATACCAGAAGGTCTAATTTGAACTTGACTTCTAATCCCCAAATGTACTTCAACAGCTTCATCTTTTCCTGCTCGAGTATAACCATTCAAAATTCGAATGGGATCACCAACTTTGCAGTTGCTATTCTGTAATTCAATTACCTTCTGATCCCAAAACACCACACGTATTCTACCAGTTTTATCCTCAACAATGACTGATTGTAAAACACCATCAGAACCATCTTTCTTTTTCTTGAAATTGTGTTGATTATATATCCTAAAAATACGTCCAATAAGATTAACATTAGTAATTTCGGGAACTAACTCGTTGATGCTTAAAGTAGTTTGCACTTGAACCGGAGGTTCTGAAGAAAGGTCTACACCCATTTCTCTTGCCACAATGTGAACAGCTCCAAGCTGTGTCACAAACTCTCCTAATTCTTCCATTTTATCATTGATAAGTTGATGAATTTCTTCTTTTCCCATTCCTGTTTCAGAAGAAATTACATCTACAATTTCTTTTAATGAGCGCTGACTTGACATTTAGCAACTTCCTTGTTTATTTTGTATAAATCTTTTGATTGGATTGTGATACTAGATTCACGGATTTTCTTCCAACAATCTGAAAGATCTCTGAACTATTCTTGAGTTTTGAATAGATAAAGGTGAAATCACTAGCAAAAATAGACACAAAAGAAAACCATTTCTTATCAGTTTCAATGTTCTGAACTTCATATGATTTAACAAATGGTACTTTATTGTAAAATTCGTTAAGTTCTCTTGAGGAAATAATAACTAAGGACATTAACTCTTCATTTTCTACAAAGATTTGTGGTTGAATAAAACCCATATCCTTTAATTTAGACTTTATTCTAAACAAAGTTCTGATAGAAACATTATTTTCATCAGCAATTTTCTTGATATTGGGTCTTCTGAAATCCTTTTCACAGTTCTTCATTAGCTGTAAAACATGATTTTTACTAGAAGTTGGTACATAAAATTCATCCATATTACTCTCACGAACAAAATTCTCTTCGATTGCTTTTGAATCATTTACAGTAGTCCAATCCTGAAACGAAAGCCCACGGTTCAGCACTTTGGTGTTACAGAAGACCTTCTTGTTTGTAACTTGATAAATATAAGGGTGTTTTAATTCTTGACAAGATAAACCATGATAAAGTTTGAAATCGGGAAATAGTTCGATTTTATCTATAAATTTAAGATCGTTAGTTGAATCCTCAATTTCTGCAAACCCAAAGAATTCAAAAGCATCAAGCTGAGAATAATCAACAAAGCCCCCTAAGTAAATTCCTCTTGATTTCAAGGAACCTATAATATTGCTAATTCTTTTCTCTGAAATTTCAAGTTCTTCTGCTAAATCCTTATTTAGGACATTAGGGTTCCTATCAAGCTTTTCTATTACTTTTTTCTCCACGAAACCTAGTTTCAGCTTTCTTGTATTTGTCAATAAACTTTTTTCAAAGAATTGAACAACCTCACTCAAACTCATTTTTCGAAAATAAATATTATCATGAAAATTCATTAATTCAATCCAAAAATCCTTATAATTAGTAAATTTCCAAAATTCATTTGTTTGGATATTTTTATCATTATAGCAAAATCTTACAAAAACGTTAGTAAGCTTATCTCTTAAATTTTGATTAAATCTTGGAAAACTGTCCCTGAAGAGATTTTTAACCATGGTTTTAGATAGTTTACTAATCTCAAATCTAAAGTCAGCTATATCCATTTCACCATTAAACAATGATTTTAGTAATCTAAGAGTGTGCTTACTAGTATCATTAGTTCTCATGACATCCATCATAAAAGTAAATGAATTTAGATATTTATACACCACTTTTTGCAAAAATTGAAAAGAAAGAAATAGGAAGAAAGCTTTTGTTATTTAATTCTAACAGTGGTTCTTCTTTTATTTCTATACCTAAAAACAAGAATAGAAATACCAAAAATCAAAGCTGAGATACCAAAAACAAGCAAAGCATAGTTTTCGAAAACCCATACTGCAGGTGGATCTCTTTCAGGATGAGGAGTGTATTTTAAGAGCCAAAGAATTAAGTTGTTCCACAACTCAAGGTTTTGATTCTGTTCAATCCATGTTGTATTTTCTGCAATCTCTAAATCGCTGAACATTATTGTAGATCCAGACATAACTAATCTAGAAACACCTACCTTTTTAGCAAAAAGCCATGTAAGGAAACCATTAGTTGGATCTCTATATATGTCATATTCTTCATTTATTGCATAAGATGTAATTGGTGTTTTTCCAACTTGGAGGTTTTTATCTAATATATCTTCATCCAATCTTTCATTTCCCAAAGATATCGAATCAGAGTATATAGTAACATTGTTTATTTCTGTTTCTTGCCTAAAGAAATCTATAGTATCTGGATCAAAAATTGTTTTTGTGGAATTATATTCGTTAAATGTTACATAAGTTTCATTGCCATAAGTACTGTTGAAATCATCCACAATAACTCTAGCAAATGACTGATTCACACCAAACATAAACCTTGCAGATGTAAACCAATTATCTCTTTCAATTAGAAGATCGTTCATAGTTGTAGGGTGACCAGTGATATTGTCCTGTTGTGTTAATGGATTACATAGTAGAAACAAAGATCCTCCGAGTTCAGCAAAATCAAGAATTGCATTTTTCTCTGCTTGATCTAAACTGTCTTCTTCTCCAAGTCCAGGATTTGTAAAGATGAGTAAATCTACACCTTGAAGGTTTGTAGAATTAAATCTGGTTTCTGTTTGAAATAGAAGCTCAATTACAATTTCTGTATCAGGATCTTCTATTGTAACATTTGTAAGGGAATTCAATGCAGTATCCATTAAAGTTCTATTGAACACTTGTCCATGCGATTCGTCAAAAAGAATCACGTAATTCAACGATTGTTGCCCTGAAACGTTGTA
This sequence comes from Candidatus Heimdallarchaeota archaeon, assembly GCA_016840095.1. Lineage (GTDB taxonomy): Archaea > Asgardarchaeota > Heimdallarchaeia > Heimdallarchaeales > Heimdallarchaeaceae > UBA460. Next base: position 10,607 of record JAEOSZ010000063.1, on the reverse strand, counting down.
GAGGTAAGGTACATTTGTTACAGTTACCAAACATATTAATAAGAATACCAAAGAGCGATTTTTCATATTATCCCTTATTAAGTAATTTGTTAGGAAATTAAAGAAAGTATATTTAGACTTTTCGCCCTTTGTGGATTTTTCGCTTCAGTTGACAATAGTAGATAAACAAAGAATCAGAATCTTTAAAAGTTGTACAAAAAGGATTTTATTAAATTCGCCTCGATAGCTCAGCTGGTAGAGCGCTTCCTTGGTAAGGCAGAGGTCAGGGGTTCAAACCCCCTTCGGGGCTCCATTTCATACTTTGATTGTCATATTCGGACTGAAAAAATTATTAAGTTTAATAACATAGGTGTCTTGAGTTAAATGAATGAATTCCTCAAAGATGAAAATTCAACGATTAAAGAAATTGTAGATTTTATTAGAACTGAAATCAAAAATTCAAAAACAAAGGGAGCAGTGATAGGATTAAGTGGTGGAATTGATTCTGCAGTTATTGCTCATCTAACAGCCTTAGCAATTGAAAAAGAAAATGTATCGCTAATTCATTTGCCAGAAAAAGAACTTGATACAGTTCATACTCAAGATGCTCAACTAACAGCAAACCAACTAGGTATTCCACTGCAAATCATAGATATATCACATCTAGTTCACGAAATGATGGTAATTTATCCAGAATTAAAAGAAAACCGACTAGCAAAAGGAAATTTGAAGGCTCGTTTAAGAGGGGTTAATCTTTATACTATTTCTAATCTTGAAAATAAATTAGTAATAGGAACATCGAATAAATCTGAAATTCTAATAGGTTATGGAACTAAATTTGGGGACTTAGCTGCGGATATTTGGCCAATAGGAGATCTCTACAAAACCGAAGTTTTTACTATTGCTGAAAAACTTGATGTAGATCCTAAGATAATAAAGAAACCTCCTACGGCTGGACTTTGGGCAAATCAAACAGATGAAGAAGAAATAGGTGTTTCTTATGAAAAACTAGATTTATTCTTAATCGGTCTAGAAAAAGGAGCAAAAGAAGAAGAATTAGCAAAAACAATTGGGTTGAGTGAAGCTCAAGTAGAAAGGATACAATCTTTAGTTGAAAATAACAAACATAAGAGTATGATGCCAAAGAAGTTGAAGATTCAAAGGTAAGAACAGAAGCATTGTTTCCAAATTTTTGTGGAGTATTTAATCTAAACTTTGGTTAGAATGTTGAAGAAAATGGCGTTGAACATTGGAGAAGGAACCCTTCAGAACGTTTTGAATATTGTTTTATTGATTCTTCTATATGCATCTAAAGTAGGAATCTGGATAGGTTTAATGATTACAACTGAGAAAACAAGCAGGGGACTAATCAATAAAAATCTAAGTTACAATTTAAACAAAATAGGAAAAGGTGTTGGATTAATTGTCTTTTCTTTGATAATCTATCTTCTTGTAATCTAAAAGGAAATATTCTTTTCAAAGCTTTAATATATAATAAATCAAAGTATAAATTATAATTCTCAATATTTGTGATGCAGTTGGTACTAATTGATTTACTGAAAAACGGAATAGTTCCTCAGGGTATAACTCACATAGCAGGGCCTCCAAATTCAGGAAAAACAACCCTAATTTACCAAACATGTAGAAGTTTGAATGGAAAAAAAGCACTTTTTTTTGATTGTGAGATCAACTTTAGTGCACAGAGATTAAAGGAAATTAATCTGAATTACGATGTAGATCTTAATGATATCACAGTTATCAGTATTTTTGATAAAAACCAACAAATCAAAACTTTGATGAAAATCCATAATTTCATTCCAAATACAGATTATGCATTTATTGCTATTAATGGAATAACTGATCATTTCAGATTTAAAAGTTCCCAAATCAATGAAATGAGCTTACACAGACTATTAACACTGCAAATGGCATACTTGAATATGGTTAGTAACGAATACCAAATTCCGATTCTAATTACAAATCAAGTAACTGCATTCAGAGACAAGGGAAAGAAGATTATAAGACCTGTAGCAAATTCAGCTATTATGAATTATTCAGACAGAGAGATAAGATTAAGAAACATCAACAAAAAGTTGTGGAAAGCACAAAACGAAAAAGAAGATATTTTCTACAGAGTTACTTGTGAAGGAATAAAAATAGTGAAAAGTGGTTTTTGATCTTTTGTTACAGTTTCGCGTTAAAGATCAATATAACAGCAATATACCATACAATGACTAAAATTGTTGCAATAAGTTCAATCTTTTGAGCAGTTCCAACATCAAAGGCAAACTTAGAAGCATAATCAAGTAGATATAAGCTTGCTGCAGCAAATGCCAGTATAAAACCAATAACTAACCCTTCAATCAAATATTGAGTATGAATACTACGAGCAATGAATTGAGGACTATTACCGAATTGACCGATGCTTACTAGAGTCTCCTGGTTTACAACCATATATGCTCCTCCAGCAAAGACATAGAACACAACCATATATATTGCAACATAAATCAAACTTCTCGGAATTCTCGTTGGCATACGAACTGAAATTTGATGTAAATTGAAATTGGGCCTACGAATTCCGGGTAGTAACCAAGGTAATCTCCTAGCCATTCTTATCTAAAGTTCGAGTTACCACATACTATTTTAAAGATTTCGACAGATAAGAGTAAAGATAATTCTGGAGTTGCTAAATTGTATTAATCATCCTTTAAAAATTATCTTTTTCTCTAAAGGATAAATGACTAAACTCCCAGGATTTTTATCAACATAGCTCACAAGAAAGCGTTCTATATTCGACGATGGAACTCCTAGTTCAGAAGATATCTCATCAAATGTTAGTTCATTATCACTATCTAGTTTGTCTTCTAGAAACTCAAAAAGGCCATTTTCAAAAGTTTCTGAACTAAGATATATTGAGTTATTCTTCAAAATACCATTAATTTCTTGTTCTTCTATCATGTTTGTAATAAGCTGGTTAAAGACCTCTACCTCTATACCGAATTTTTTCTCAAACTCTTTGATTTCATATTCATCTGTCCTTGCTAGAGAAGATTTAATGGTGTTTTGCAGAAATGTGGTTGTATAATATCTTTTGTCACCAATGATTCCTTTTTCTAGATGATTTAACAAAGGTACTAATGTTTTGTCAGTAACAGCCCAATGATTCTTGATTATTGAAATTTCTATCATTCCTTGTTTCTTCAAAGAATCTCTTATTTCTGATAGTTCCCCTTCAGAAATAGTAAAGAAATGGGACTTTTCAGGAAGAAAAACACCTGATAGTTTTTTATTTGATAGTAAACTGGTAATAGTTACGTATCGCTTCTCCAAAGAAAGCTTTGATTCCATCTTCCTAATATTGATAAAATTAGTTGTTTCCAATTTTTCAAATAACATCATAGAGAATTTTTTTTCTTCGGAAGCAAACAAATCCTTTATCTTTTGTAAAAATGAACTCATTATTATCGAGATGGGTATTTTTGTATCTTTACTAAAATGTTACTCTTTGTGTTTAATTCTAAATTCTAATTTAGAAGTTTGTAACCTAAAGGAACTGGATTTAGACCAAATTTAGAAATTGTGGAGTTTATTTAGCTTGTTAATGTATAACTATAGATGTCTATGATTAACCATGAGAGAATATCTTCTGGGATAGAAGGTCTTGATGTTCTTATGAACGGAGGAATAATCAAGAATTCTATTAATTCAATAGTAGGTAGTAGCGGAACTGGAAAAACTACCTTTGCCTTAGCATATTTGTATCAAGGGCTTTTAGAAGGTGATCATACCCTTTATTTGTCTTTTGAAGAAACTCCATCTAAATTGATTGGAGAAGCTGAATCATTAGGAATTAACATTCGTAATATGACAAATGATGCTGAAGATTTGATTCATTTAGTTGAAAGTGAAAAGATTGTAGAGTTTATGACAAACATTCTTCCAGCTTTAGCACAAAAGCTGAAACATAGAAATGTGAAACATACAAGAATTATTTTGGATCCTCTTACTCCAATACTGTGGGAATTTCCTTCAGAGAAAGAACAAAGAAAAGTTCTAACAAAGATTTACCATCATTTGAGTTCACTCGGTACTGTTTTACAAACAGTCGAAGAACCTAATGCTTTTGGTCAAACAGATATTGGTGCTAAAGAAACTAGAGTTCCTATCTACCTATCTGATAGCGTAATACATATCCAGAACTTAGGTTTAGGTGGAAAGTACAATAGAACTTGTAAAGTTGTTAAATCTCGAAAAACTCCTCATCATGAAGGAATATATCCTCTTAATTTCGTAGAGGGACCAGGACTTGTTATAGATACAAGTTCAGTTCAGAATACTGTTATCAACCCAGTTGTTGAAGATATAAGATACCAAGAATTGATGAAAAGGGTGAAAGAACTCTCTAAGGATAAAGATCCAAAGAAAAGAGTGATAGCTCAAATTGCTAAAAATCTTCTTGGTGAAAGAGAGAGAGATAGTTCACAGAACATAGAGTTCGTAGAAGTATTAACAAATAAACAAGTATTGCAAGAGGTAAGAAAATGAATTATAACCAAGGAATTGGTTCTGAACTAAAGGATTTAACTCACTTAGATGAGGTTGAAGCTGCAATGCTCTTCAGAATTGATGGAGATGTAGTGGATTCATCATTTAAAGAAGAATATTCACATAAGTTATTGAGAACAATTCAGTGGTGTAAAGCAAATGTTGACAAAGTCTCCTTAGAGATGAAATCAAATAACCTCAACAAAGTAACCTATGAACTGAATGAATTCTGTGTAATATTCTATGTTGTAAATAGTATTTCAATTCTAACAACTATTGCAAGTAAGAATGCAAACCTGAGTTTGTTATCTATAGAATCTAAGAGAAAGGCGCTCTTAATTTCAAATTATCTGTGAGGGTCATTTTATGCAAATTGCCACAAGAACAGCTAGCAACAGATCAATCCACATAACAACTAAGGAAATCATCAATGATGTGATTGGTGATATTAATGGTACTCCTGACGTTGTACTTGTAGCGTATACACCAAACTACCGCGAAAAGAAAGAGTATGAAAGAGCTGTATCCAAAATCAGAGAAGAAAGTGGAACAGAGAACATAATTGGAGGAACTTTTCCAGCTGTAGCTACATCAGATGAGATGCCTACTACTCAAGGTTGTTCTGCAATGGCTATTAAGTCATCAGAACTAGATGTTCATACACCTGTATCCTATTCAAATGTACGGCTTAATCCTGAAAAAGGATCAGACAAACTTGTAAACCTCTTTAAAGATGACCAAAACAAATTCAAGACAGGATTCTTTCTAACTCCAGGTCCTTTCTTTCCGCCAGGAGCTTTTGAAGATATGAAAGCGATGGATACTATATTTGCTCATAAATTCAGAGGAATGTTCAACCAAGTTGGTAAACTAATTAACCGTAGTATGGCTAAGAACGGACATGGTGTAACATCATTTGCTTACAAAATACTTCTGAAGTTACTTGAAAACGGTGTAGAAAACACCCTAGGAGGAGCTACAATTGATTTGGATATGCTTTCTTGTTATCAGTTTCAAGGAGATAATGTATTTCAAAACGCCTTGGTAGGAACAGTATTCTCTTCAAACACAATTAACTTTGAACATAATTGGACTTTTGATCAATCAAGGAAAAATCAAAGCTTTGAATTATCTAAGGGACTAAAGAGCAGTAGTTATTTACATGAAATAAACGATAAACCAGCACAAGAAGAATTTCTTAATCAAATAGGGATTTCTAAGGAACTCTATGAAGAAGCTTTTCAAAATATGGCTTATGCTTCACTTCTATATCTTTCTACATTGAAATCAGAAAACCAAGGAAATCTTCCTTTTGTATCTGTATGTCATCCAATTCTGAAAGGAGTAATTGCTACAATACCTGAAGAAATTCTAGATGAAAGTGACAAGATTGCAGAGTTTTGCACTCAATCTGGTATCGGAGTTCAAGAATCAGCATATGATTGTGCTAGTTCTCTTGTCCAAGGAGTTGATCATCCGCTTTTTGGTCTGTTTATTAACTGCAGTAATAGATTACTTATTGCTGGAGATAAAATCGAAGAAGAAAACAAAATGATCAAAAAGGCTTTAGGACCTGATGTGCCTTTTATGACACTATATTCAGGAGGAGAATTTTCAATAATCAAAAGCAAACCAGTCTATGCAGCTGTCTCAGTACATGGATTAGTAGCAGGGTACAATAATTCACCACAAAAAAATGTGGTGTTTTAAATATTATTTTAGGATATGATTATGATGAATACAGTACTCCCTCAAAATTCAAAGAATGACAATATACTGAAAGTTGCTGTGTTAGGATTAGGTTCTGTGGGCAAAACTACGATATCTAAAAGCTATTCCGGAGAACTTAATGATCCTAATCAAATATCAATGACAAAGGGCGTAGATATAACTGTAAAACGCATAGTTCATCAAGGTCGAACAATCACCTTACAAATTTGGGATTTTGCAGGTCAAAAGCAATTTCGATTCATGATTGACGTTTTTTTGCGTGGAGTTAAAGGTGTAATGTACGTCTATGATATCACAGATATTGAAACTTTAGCATATCTAAATGAGTTTGTTGATCTTACTCGTAATTACTTAGCCAATCACTTTTACCCAAAAGTTCCTGAAGTTTTAGTTGGAAATAAACTAGATTTAGAGGACGCAGAAGTATCTATTGAAGACATTCATGACTTCATGAAGAATTATGGAATCAAAAAGCATTTCCTAGTTAGCGGTCTTCTATCAGGTAATGTTTCTGAACCTTTTGAGTACATAGTTGATAGAATAATAAACAAGGAACAAAGTCTAGCGGATGAACTCGTTTCAAAATATCAGAGTTTCTAATCAAAAAGAGGTAGAGAAGCAAATGAGAGAAAATGAAAGGTACATCCACAAAACATTCAGCTGTGATCATTGTGGAAAGATGCTTGAATGCAAAATAGAAAGAAAGCAATTGGAGGAATTAAGAGACAGCCAATTGTTTAACTTTGTACTGATGCATGCAGACGACCATACTTTAATTATCTCAATTGATGGCAGAGGAGAAATTAGAAGGTCAAGAACAGCTTCTCTCAGTTCAGGTTCAGTTCAAGAAACTGAGTTTTCTGATATAGAGACTGAATTTTCTGATTTAGAAATTTATCACGCTTTGGAAAAATGTGATAATATTATTGATGCATTTAATGTTTTTTTAAAAAATAAATAAAAGAGATTGAAAAAGAAAATAAGAAGATAAATAGAAAATTCTATCCGAATAAAGCACTTAGGCCTAAATCGGCATCTTCTTCAGGTTCTTCTTCTTCTTCTTCAGCTTCTGCGGGTGCTGCCTTATCGCCAGCAGCTGGAGCAGCTGCAACTGGTGCAGCAGCCATTACAGAAGCTTTCAAAGCTTCTTCAATATTGACATCTTTCAAGGCTGCTACTAAAGCTTTTATTCGAGCTTCGTCTACTTTTGCTCCAGCAGCTTCAAGTATAGCTTTTACCTTGGTTTGAGTAATATTTGCGCCTAATTCATGTAGTATTAATGCTGAATATACGTATTCCATTTTTTTTTCACCTATCCAAATAACGATCCTAATCCTAGATCTTCCTCTGGTTCTTCTTCAGGCTCTTCTTCTTTTTCTTCAACTACCTCTGGTTCAGCTTGTTGAACTGGTGGTGCTTCAGAAAGTTTGGCCTGCACTTTGTCCGATAAAGCCTTTGGATCTTTTTCACTAATAGCAGCTGCAACGGAAAGAGATCCTTGAACTGCTTTAGAGAGAATTAATGGCAGAGATTTGTTAGTCAGAAATCCTGCATTAACTGAAAGATTAACAGCTAATTGATGAGCATTAGAAAGTATCATCAACAGACTTTGCTTTGTTATAAATCCAGTATTGACAGCTAGATTTAAAGCGGAATTATAAGCCCATTGGATATTTGCTCTATATTGCTCATAATCAAGTAACAAAGCGTCTCCAGGAATTATTTCCCCGTCTTCAAGAGCAACAACAAAACTTAAACCAGCTTGAAAGGGATTGATATTTAGTCTTCTTAAAAGAAGAGCTACAGTTCGATTAACACGTTCACCCTCTTCGGTTACAACTGCTTCCTCAGAGATACGTATTTGTCCCCCTTCTATCCTTGTTTTAAGTCCCAATGATTGTAATTCAGCAATGACGGGTCCAGGAGGGATTCCTGTATTCATTGGTCTTATTACAACATTATTTGGTGCATATTGTCCAGCTTTTGCTGGTGCGGGTACTTTATTCTCATCCATGAAATTTGCTAATCTGTAGGGGTTTGTTTCGCTTAATAGGAATGCACAGGAACCAACAATGTATTCTAATAGTTTTTCAATACCTGGAACCTTTTTCTTCAAATCAGAAACTGCAATTCTCATTAAACTGTTTTTAGCCATAACAATTTTAGCATCCTTTCGTAGATCCTTTCTCATTCTTTGAACAACGCTTGCATTGATATTATCAATTTTAACGAGCCCAATAATGGGATAGGATGTGAGATCGTTTTTTAGTTTCTCAACTATTTGCTTTTTCTTTTCAGAAATTTTTACGGTTGACATCTTGTCACCTACTTGACTTTTATTGCAGGACCCATAGTAGTTTTAATGTAGATTGTTCGTATGTTATGTTCCCCTTTTTCAAGTCTGCCTTCAATAGTTCTTACTACGTTCAAAGCATTCTCAACTATAAAATCAATTTCCATGTCTATAGTTCCTATTCGTGCGTGAATAACAGGAGATTGCCTTAAACGAATTTGTATTGTAGATTGAAAGTTGTTCATGAGTGGTTCAATCGGTGCAGTGGGGGGGAGCGGTTTTGGCATCTTGCCGCGAGGAGCTAAAAATTTTCCGAGTGATCTTCCAATTTGAGGCATCAACGAAGCAGTTGCGATAAAGAAATCGTATTGTTGGGCTAATTTCTTTGCTAACTTGGGTTCTCTACTAATGTTGTCCAATTCATCTTTGTTTATGATTCTAGCTGCTCCAGCTGATTCAGCTTCAACTAAGTGTGATCCTTCTCCAAGCACACATATCTTAATTTCTTTCTCAAGAGGGTGTGGAAGTCTAACATCCATTTGAAACCTCTTAGAAGGATCTTGAAGATTGATGTCTTTGAGATTGACCGCTATATCAACTGATTCAGTGAACTTACGAGCAGGTGAATCTTTTTTCATTTTTTCAATTGCGATTTTAAGTTCTTGTTCTACCATAAGTATCATCCAACTACCACTTCCGTTAAGCCCAATTGACAACGGTCAGCGTGGTCAGAACTTAAGAGAAGAAAAGAACGTTTGTTTTTAAATTTTATCAAACGAGAGAATGTTTAAGGTTTTATTGTTTCTTTAATTCTAGGAGAGAATTTGGTAAGGATATTATAAGCTTCATTTGCTGTTAGTATATTCTCTGAGATAAAATCAGAAACTAGAACTTTAACAGTACAGAACACTAAATATTCATCGAACTCAAGGTTTCTTTTAATTGAAATTGCTGAAACCAATGAACGAAGTTCTCCAATATCAGTCAATAAAATTGATATTTCCTCAGTTGAGCATTCTTTGATTATAGTGGATTTAACAATCTTAGCTCCCATATTATATTTCAAACAGCCTTTTTCACTGCTTTCTTGGGAGCACAATTGCTCGCAAATCAAGTTTTCAGGCAGAAGTCCTGCTGAGGAAATAAGATTTAAGGTATCTTCTTCTATAATGGTCTTCTTCTTGGATTCTGTACTAAATTCTTCACTCTTTAGAAAGTTATCTAAATTTTCTTGAGGTAAATCAAGTTTCTTTCCAGAAGATTTCTTACTTTTTCCAATAACATTTGCGCTACTTTGTTTGTAAATGGAAGTTCTCATATCTATGAAATTGTTGTAAAGTAAAGGATAAACAGATCTTCCATATTTCTTTAGCATCTTTGCTTGATACTCTGCAAAACTAATTGGAACAGTATCTAAGTCTAATGTTCGGATTTGAATTGCTGTATTTGTATTATCAGAAAATAAGAAGCAATGCTGTGTTGGTAAGCTTTGAATCTTCGAAACTTCCTCTTCTTCTAGATTTAGATTTTTAGCTAGAACATCAGTTTTTTCGCTCGATCTGAAAACAAATTTTGTTGCAGAATTACCATGAACGATATTTGAGATGCTTGAATACATTTGAGTAATTGTTATATGACCAATTCCAAGAGATCTACCAAGTAGGAAATTGTTCTCTGATGTTATTAGATTAGCAGAACTTGAGGTATGGTAGAAATTAGGAATTATATTAATTGCCTCTTCTAAAACAACTACATAACGAAGTTTGTTAGACATATCCTTTTTCGAAGCCTGTCTATAAAGTACTTTTAGAATTAAATTACATATAAGAAACACATCGCTTGGGCGGGCGGATTTTCTCATAAATCTACTTAAATCCAGAATTATACTCTTTCCTTTTTCTAGAACTGAGAGATCTAAGGTTGTTCTTAATGCACCTAAAATTTCAAAATTTATTGGGTTGAAAATGAAGTTCAGGCGATTTAAAATTGCATCTAGTGTATTTTGGAGGTAAGAGGTATTTGATTGATTTTGGATTTCTCTAGATACTTTGAATATATT
>JAEOSZ010000140.1 GCA_016840095.1 Candidatus Heimdallarchaeota archaeon | reverse complement strand
CCTTGAAGTATAACTATGAATAGAACACTTATTGCTCCAAACGAGAACGTTAGAAAAGAGAATATTATTAACATGTAAGTAATTTTTGGATATTTCAAAGTAGTTCTATAACCTATAGCAATATCTTGACCAAATTGTTTCATTTCTTGTCGTAGATTCTGCGTTTTTTCTCTATTAACTTTTGGAGGTTTCTTTCCAATAATTAAGATGACTCCAATAAGAATGCCAGATACAGCAAAAGTACCTGCATCAAAAATGAAACTCAACAGATAACTACGAGCAGCTAGCAAACCAGCTAGAACAAATCCAAAGATGGATGCAATTTGAAAAACAGATGAACCAACTGAGTTTGCAATAAGTAGATTCTTTTTCTTTACAATTAATCTAGTATAAGCATTCCTTGATGGGAAGAAGAATGCAGCCGATGAAGAGTTAATGAAACAAAGAATGAACAAAGGCCATAAAACATGAAGATAATTAGGAGCAGTTGGTTGAAAAGCAAATGAACCAACAGCTGAAGCTTGCCCTAGTGCAATTTTCATAAATGTTAACTGTTCTTTTAGTGCATAAATTACTACAAAACCAACCGAAGCAAGAGCACTGACAATATTAGAATATAACATGAGTTTTCTTTGATCAAAACGATCAGCTAATGCTCCTGCTAAAGGTGCAATAATAACAAAAGGAGATAGCCAGATTATTGAAAGAATACCCATCAAAAGTGGACTTCCTGTTAGTTCAAAGATTAAGAATTCTATTGCTAAACCTGAAATAGCCCTACCTATGTTTTCTATAAACTGAGCTGAGAAAAGAACCATAAAAGTAGCATTTGTGAGAACTTGACGGATAGATGGTTTGTCCTCTTGACTTAAGATATCGGTTTTTTCCAGACTCATGCTTATCTAAGATTGAGTTGTTTAGATATTTTTAAGTTATTTTATAACTCATCCAGAATATCTTGAAACTACTCAATTTAATAATGAAACTATGCCCTTTACTAGATATACTTGATAGTAAATCAAAAAAATCTAAAGAAACTTCTCTGACACTTCTGCTATTTCATCTAGTTCAGCTTTGCTTAAGTTGAAAGCCATTGCACCTGCACTTTCTTTAGCTTGGTAAGCTTTTGTTGCACCAGGAATAGTAACTACTGTATCCCCATGATAAGTTACTAACCAATTCAAAGCAACTTGACCTGGAAGAACTTCGTGTGCTTTGGCAATTTCTGTCAAAGTTTTAACTAAAGGAACACTTTCTTCTAGATTCTTTTTAACAACCCATTTATACATTGCATATTTTTTCTTCAGTGCTTCAGGATTTTCATGGAGTTTTCCTGTTAACAAACCACCAGCGAGAGGTGTATAGGCTGTAATTGTGATTCCGAGTTCTTTGGCAGTATCTAGAATTCCATTAGTTTCTATGTTTCTATGTACAAGACTGTACTGTACCTGATTGGCTGCCAAAGGTAAACCCAGTTTTTCTAAATCCTCATAAGCTTTTCTCATTTTCATGGCATTATAATTACTGACCCCCACAGATTTTACAAACCCTTTTTCAACGAGTTTTGCTAACTCTTTCATCTCTGTTTTTATGGAAGAGAAACTAATAGGTTGATGAACCATATAATGATCAATAGTATAATCTGCGAGATACTTTTGTCGTTTGTTAATTGATCTACGCATATTCCTTGCTCTTCTTAAAACAGGACTCCATTTAGTTTCAATAACTACATCTTTATCATCAATATTATTGGCTTTGAGAGCTTTAACTAAGTTTGTCTCAGATCTACCAAAACCATACAATTCAGCTGTATCAAAGAAATTAATTCCTCCAGCAAAGGATTCTTTGATAATCTCGTTTCTAACTTCTTCCTCAATATCTGTTGCAAGACGACCAACTAGTCCTTTTCCTTGCATCCACATCATTACACCAATACCAATTGGTGATACTTTGATGTCTGTTTTTCCAAGTGTTCTTTTTTCTAACATCGCGCTTCTAAATTGAGAAATTATATGTTCTTCTTATATTTTTGCAGATTGTAAAAAATATCTATTCACATAGAATTCTACGAGATGAGAAGAAATGAAAAGAGAAGAAGAGAACTATATTATTTCTCTTGTAAGAATGGAAGTTTGATTATACCTTTTCTTGAAAGGAAGAACACACCTATTCCTGCTGGAATACCTAATCCGAATAGAAGTCCTAGAACTATTGCTAAAACTCTTCCTCTTCCAGGATAATCTTTTGGATTTAATGGATCTGTTCCCTCTTGAATTTCTGTATAATCATCAAAGCTATCTCCGTCTGTATCCGCTTCAAACGGTGATGTATGGTATATGATTACTTCATTATATTCTGTCAGATTATCTCCATCTATGTCTATGAATGGGTAAAGATCTATTTCTACATCCCCAGGTATGGTATATGTTCCTGTACCATTCCAGTCAGAATAGTGATTACCAACTTCTAGTGTTTCCTCATACCACATTACGTTTGATGAACCCTCCCCATAAACATGAGATTCTGAATCATTACCTGTGTTGATGAATACATTGTAGAATATAGTAGCATTTTCTACGCTCCAGAAATACATTGCATGTTCAGATCCTGGATTTTTAACATCAATGGTTATAATGTTAAATTTCATTTCAACATTGTAGCAATCAATGAGATATATTCCAAATTCTCCCACGTCTAGAAGAGTATTATTGTATAACTTCAATCCATCTACTAGTTCACAATCTATTCCATATTCTGCTCCTCTCACAAAATTATTCTGAAGTGTTACATCCTCTACTGTGTCTATTTGTATACCATCATCAAATGTTTCAAGATTAGAGTTTTCAATTGTAATCCCTTTTGAAT
>JAEOSZ010000062.1 GCA_016840095.1 Candidatus Heimdallarchaeota archaeon | reverse complement strand
CTCCAGAAATGAGTGCAATCTCTAAAATTTTATTGATATTCAAGTATGTTTCTTGTACTGTACCTTTACCTAGATTGTAAGCACCATCAGCCATTTTGACATGAAGTGAATTAGAATCTTCTTCAGAAAAAATGACGATTGTTTTCATGTTAAGCTGTCGACAAGCTCTTATTACTCTTACAGCTATTTCTCCACGATTTGCTATAAGTACAGTACCAAGCATAATGAAATAAATCTTTTGACATTTATTTAAAGGCTTTGTGTTTTTGCGTTAAAAAATAGTAATTCCAATTTTGCGTATACACGCCTTCTAATTAATGAAATTGATACTTTTATCTGTTGACATTTTCTCAGCTTTTACCATGTTTTTCCATCTATTTGCTAAAGTAGCGAAAGCGCTTTCTGAACTGCTATCGAATTCAAAATCATCTTCAAGCTGTAGATTGAAAAATTTAAGATCTTTAGATTTTTTGTCAAATTTCACTTCAGTTCTTCCAATGAATTTTCCTTTGTAAAGAAGTGGATAAACATAATATCCCCACTTTCTATCTTTGGGTATTTTGTATACTTCCCACACATAATCAAAATTGAAAATTTTGAGAGTTAGTTCTCTATCCCAAATTAGTGGATCAAGTGGTGCAATAGCTCTCATATTATTATCATAGTTCATACTGAGAAGTTCTTTCCAGTTAAAAGGTACAGCAACTCCCCATTGTTCTCCCTCAGCCTTTAAGATATGAGGACTCTCATCTAATCGATCAGTCTTAAACCACTCAGGTAAGATTCTTTTCCTTTTTCCCAAGAACAAAGAACCTGATTTATTGATTGTAGTTTTACCTAAGTTGATAAGTGGATAGGATTTTTGTTTCACTCTCAATTTTCTGAAATTGATTTCATCAGAAGTTAAGCCTGGATCTTTAAGCAAATCTGAACTGAGATATTCCTTTGTTAACCAGTAGATCTTTCTCCAGTTTTCATCTCTATCAGAAATAATAGCTTTACCTAATAACCATAATATTTCAAGAGACATTCCAGCGAGATTGCTTGTTTTCCAGAAATATAAATCTGGTTTAATCTCTGCTAGATCCTTTAGATCTGCGGCTTTAGATGGACCTTTCTCTAATAGATATTCTTCAGCTTCTTTAATAAAAGATGGGTAGAGTTTTTCAATTTCACTAATTCTAGATTGATAATACTTATGTAAATTTTCTCTCTTCATAGTTTGTAAGAAAATGGGAAAGTGTTCAACAGAAATGGACATTAAATTTGGAAAATATGCTTCAAAAGCTTGCTTCTTCGGATATACTTCCTTTTGGAAAGAATCAATAATGTATTTCTGAATTCTACTCATAAAGAAGATATCATGATTCCTTCCAGCTGGATTTAAAGGATCAAGTTGTACCATTGCTTGCTGTTTGAACACATCTGAAACTGATGAATTATCTATACCCTGCCATTTATGAAGATGAGTACCTGCAATTGCTATTTTTTGCAATTCATCTAATGAGACTTCATGTATATTATAATCAGACAGACTATTCACCAGTAGAGAATTTAATATTTTATAAATTGCTTTTGAATATAAAAAGAAAATGGAAAGAAAAAAATTATTTTTGAGTAGTAATATTTATACCACTCGCTTTAATTTTTGGTGCCAACAAAAAGCCATTTGACAGGTTTAGTTCCTTCGTCATACCTTCGATATTGAATAATAACTCAAAGACATTTCCACCTATTGTAACATTCATCAATGGTTCTGCAAGTTCTCCATTTCTGATCATTTGAGCTCCTTTAGCAACTCCACTGAACATTCCGTTCTCATCTCTAAAAGAACCAGAGAAATATTCAAAGGTTATACCAAGTTTTATATCTTCATATAGCTCTTCATTTGATAGATTACCTGGTTGAATAAGTGGAACGTTTGGGAATATGTTACTTGGAGGATTCAAAAATCTAGTACCTCCCAATGTTCGCCAAGAATTTCCAGTAGAGACTGCATTCATCTTACTTGCTCTTAGTTCATCAAATAGGAAATTCTCAAGAATACCATCCTGAATAATAGTTGTTTTTTGAGATGCATTTCCTTCATCATCAAATGATTTGGCACCAGCTCCAACAGGATTGTGGGAATCATCTATAAGACCAAAACTATCTATTGCTACTGTGTCTGCTAGTTTGTCCTTCCACATTGAACGATTTTGAAGAACATTGAGAGCTGATACTGCTTGCATGATTACGATTCCCAATGGCTGGAAAACTCCAGTCTTCTGAAAAACTACTGTATTAGAATCAATTGATGTTGGTGCTTTGGCATCCAAATTTCTAACAGCTATTTGCGTTATTTCATCACCAAAAAGATGTAAATCAATCTCCTTAGGATTATGTGTAAAGAAGTCATCAAATACAAATGAACCAACCTTATCTCCTTCTCTTGCAACAGCAAAGAAATTTCCTTGATAGTAATTTGCTTTTTGAAAACCTTCAACCCCATGAGAATTTACTATACTAGTCCAATCTTCTACTTTATCTACACTACTTATATTTGTTCTAACATCAGCTGAAACATTTCCCATTGGTTCCAAAACTTGTTTAGCATGATCGATTAAATCTTCAATTGTTAGATCAGCTACAGATTTTGTAAACAATCCATCAATACTCTTGTATTTAGAAGTTTGAGGTAAACGGATTCCAGGATTAGGAGGTGCTACTGTAGCAACACCTATTGCATCTTTTACAGTTTTCTTCAAAGAATCAAAATCAAATTTATTTGTATATGAAAATCCTTCTGTTTCTCCTTTAATTACTCGTACTGAAAATCCAAGTTCACTTTTTTCTCGTTCATTAGCTATTGATCGACCTTCAGTAATTATCTGAAAAGTGGAGTTATAATGTGAGAAAATTTCTACAGCTTCGATCCCTTCTGACATCGCAAAGTCTACTACTTTATGAGAGAGATCTAATAGATTCTCCTTTGTTATTTTTTCGTTTGTCATTTTAGTTACCTCCAGCTAACATAGCTTTCACAGCTAAGAATGGTCCTCCAGCATCAACTTTGGCTGGTTGTTCTTTTCCACAAAATCCTTGACCTAGATTTGTATCAAAGTCCTTTCCAATTCCAAGAATATTGTTCAAAACTTCAAAAGCATTTCCTGTTAAAACTGGATTTTGATAAAGTTCTTCAGTTAATTCTCCATTTTTAATTGCAAAACATTCTACTGCTCCAAACATGAATTCACTTGAACTATCAGCTTGACCATTTTGTAAAGATCTTAAGAAGAAACCATTTCCTATAACCTCGTAAAGCTCTTCAAGAGAAAGATCTCCCGCTTCAATGTAGGTGTTTCTCATTCTAGGAATTGGTTCATCCTTGAAAGTATATGCTCTAGCACTTCCAGTTGGTTCAAGATTTAGCTCATATGCAAATGCTCGATTTGTTAAATAACTGTTCATTACTCCATTCTTTATGATGTAGGTTTTCTTTCCTTTAACACCTTCATCATCATAAGGTAACCATCCCGAACCTTCCCAATTAGATCCTTTTAATGTTGGAGAATCAACTAAATTTATACGTTCATCACATACTTTTTGATTCAATTTTCCTTTTGTGAATGAACCAGCTTGAACCATATCTGCTTCAGCTGTATGACCTACAGCTTCATGAGCAAATACTCCTACAAGTTGATGATCTAGTAGAAGATTAGATAGACCACTTGGAGGTAAGGAAGCCTTTACAAGATTGGTTGCCTTTTGGGCACTACTTATCATAACTTCGTCTAGTGGATGAAGATCAAAGAATTCTGCTCCACAAGTATGAGACCATGAAGTAAAACCACTAGCCATTTTTCCTTCTTCAATAGCTACACAATAGGTCATGAGAGTTGGTTTCATGTCTTCCCATTGAACTTTAGTACCTTCATTTGTGAATACTGTTCTTTTATCTACAACCTCATTGTAATTAATTATGAAACTTTTAACTAGTTCATAATCCTTAACATGTTTTGAAGCATCTAATAACTTCTTTAATTTCTCTTCAACTGATAAATCTAGAAGACTAATTTTTCTAGGAGATACTAATTTGTCTTCTGAAATCTCAACATCAGCAAGCTTTATCTTGGAATCCTTTTGAGAAGCTGCACCTTTAGCCATTTTAGCTGCATTTTCTACTAGCCTGAGTATACTTTCTTTTGATATATCATTTGAAGCTGCTAATCCCCAACTCCCATCAATTAATACTCGAGTACATATTCCTTCTCGAGAACCTGTAGTACTTACCAGTTCTCCATCTCTGAGCTGGAAATTTGCCAAATATTTATCTTGATAACGCAGCTCAACATATTCAGCATTAAGTTTCTCACCTTGATCTATTCCCTTCTGCAATAAATCTTCATCAATATAATCCATATTTTTCACCGATACTTTTCCTTTACTAATCTTATTATTAATCTACTGGTAAAAAGTGACCAGTAACATCATCTTTTGAATAGCAGAACCATAGTTCCTTTTATTTGTTACTATATCAAGATTGATTCATAAGAAAAGTATCAAGCTTTGGTTGTCTTTTATTCAGATCATAGAGCTTTGATCTATATTTCCAATGTCTGAGAGGATAGTCAAACATCTTCTCAACAAGCTCAAAAGCTGAATCTATATTATCATAAACTCTATATTTTCTTTTCATAGCTTCTCTAACTGCTAGTCGAATCACCCAAACACCAAGTGGGAATCTGTAGTCATCAGATATTTCTCTCAAAACTAGAGCTTGAGATTGTCTCTTGATTTTGAGAAGATATTCGGTTACTCCTAGCCTTGCTGCATAATATGCTCCTGTGATATTGGATGCATAATCAGTTCTTCCATTATATCCTTCCCAATCTTCTACAGCAATATCTTTGTCACTAGGATTCATGAATGCTCCTCTGAACCATGTTTCAATCATTTCATAAGACCAAACATCAGGTATTAGAATTATGACAAATCTGTTCCCAAAGAAAGTGTAATTGAATACTCTGAACTCCCCTAATTCAGGTAAAAGTTTAACTTTCTCTACATTTTCTTTTGAAAGAATATCATCAACAGCTGCTATACTCCATCTTGTTGGAACTAATTTGCGGTTTTCTTTTCGTCCTATCATCCCAGCTGAGAAAACTCTAGTAATAGTATTTTCATCAATTTTCTCTTTTCCCATATAAGCTACTGCATCGGTAGCTAGCAAATCTGTGTCATAATGACTCTTTTCAATCGCGTTAATTGGTGATTGATTTTCAGTTATATCCATAGATTTTATTGGAACAATTGGACCATGAGGTGCCATTCGTTCATCTAAAGTAATTCTAGGAATAACTTTTCGTTCCAATTTTACTTCCACATCTATGGCTTTTTTTCCAAGAAGTAGCTCTTGACTTTTTTGGATTATATCAGAATCCAGTGGTCGTTTGACATTGATCTTCGAGTTGGTTCTCATTAATGAAATACGCATTTTTACAATTTCTTCTTGAGTCTTCTTTAACCAGTTTCGTGAATTATCTATAACATCTGATGCTACCCTATTTGCTGTCAACATGGGTCCTGCATTGATTCTAGGGTATCCTGTCCAACCTACAAAGAATGAGGGAGGTGAAAAAGTTTCATCAAGATTCTGGATATTAGGTTGTTCAATACTGTACTGTTTTGACCAGTTTTGTAATAAAGGACAAGATTTTCTTCCACATAATCCTCTAGAAGTTTTACAAAGCACACATAACTCAAAATTGATATCTGAATTATCTTCCATACTGGTCAAATTAACTGGATTTATTTTACTATTAAAAGCTGATGCATGATAATAATTAGAAGAAGGTAACATTTTTATTCTTCTTTAACTCAGAATTATATTATGAGCTATCTTGAGGAAGAAATACCAAAAGAAGATGTTCTGATTAAAGATTTAGATAAAAGTGATTTTGGCTCGAAATTACTTTTTCTGGGATTAGCTCAAACTGGAAAATCATCAATTATACAAGTGGTTTTTGAGAATAGAGATCCTGCAACAACTAAGGATATCCCCGCAACAGTTGGAGTAAGAAGAAGATTAATGGATTTCTCAGGTTTATCATTGAATGTCTATGATGTAGGAGGACAAATAACTTATCTTGAAGAGGCATTTGTGGATTTACGAGAAAGCATCTTTTCCAAAATAAAATCATTATTTTTTGTAGTAGACACTTCTAAGTATGGAGATTTCGAAAAAGCAAAGATGTACTTTGTTAGAGCTGTTAAGAATCTAAAGGATTATAGTCCTCATGGAAAAATGGTACTGTTAGCTCATAAAATGGATTTGGTTCCAAAAGAAGAAAGAGATAAAGCTATTGAATTTATTTCAGAAGTGTTTGAGCTGGAGAAATATCTTGATATTAAAGTCCTTGGTACTTCAATTTTTGAAGATTCAATACTAGATGCTGTAGAAAAAGTTCTAAAGTGAAAAAAAAAGTAGAAACATCCTTGAACTATATCTCTAGTCTAAAATTCTCCTTCTAACTATTGTAGTTCCAACTAAGCAAACCAAACAAATTAATGATATTAAAATGGTAGAATTTGTAGTGTTTGTTGGAGTTTCTGTTATTATCTCTGGAATATTAAGTTCTGTAATATCTGTTTCTAAATAGAGATTCCCATAACAATCTATTACATATACTCCTAGAGAATAATTTCCTGCTTGTGAAAAACTAATAACACCTGAGAAAGTATAATCGGTTGAAGTTTCATCTAATTCTTCACTATAAAGATAGCTTGTAGAGTTATCCTCATAGATCTCGTATATTGGAATTAGAACGTTCTTTACTGGGCTTTCATCAGCTGTTTCTACTGTAATATTAAAACAGGTATCATTTAGTTTAACAACATTCATACTAATACAAGTGGGTGATGTTTGTTCATAAATTCCTAAGACATCAGCTATCTTTTCTGCTAAACTAATATGATAGTGATGTTGAGCTGTAACAAAGTTTCCACTATGAACAAGAGTTGAAGAATCATAAATCCCACCCATAGATTCAATATATGCTTCAAGACCATCATAAGCTGTGATTCGAATACCATTGATTATATTTGCTGCTGCAAAGAGATGTGCTCCTCCGCAGATAGAAGTCATAAGTACACTTGCATTCACTGCCTGTTGAACAAGGGTAAAAGCTTCTGCACTGTTCGGACCTTCTGAAATTCTACTAGCTGCCCAACCACCAGCCATGAAGAAAACATCATAGTCATTTACATCAACTTCTGAAACTAGAAGATCTCTGGATATAGTTTTAGTATGTACAGTTATACTACTCACAAATCCTGTATATGTAACTGTACATCCATAACTAAGCAATAAGCTAACAACTCCAGAAAATTGATTCTCATCCACTTCAGGATGTATTATTGTTAGAACATTGATTCCATTCGAAGGTATACTTATTACTTCATTTACACTACTCAAAGAAAGAAAAAATAGTGGAAGAACAATAAACACTAGCAGTATTTTTTTACTAGTTTTTTTCATTTGAATCACTGTTAATCGCTCTGAGACACTTATATTATTTGCTTATTTGGCTTATCTGATACCTCTATTAAAAAACTAAAAATAGATCTTCATAAGTTTGAAAATGATTCATTTCATAACAAAATCCTAAAATAATCTCTCATCTTTTTTTGATTATGCTTAAAAAACCTACTTACCCAATAACTTTTCTAAGAACCAATGATATGGTTGAGACAAGAAATTTCTATGAAAAAATTTTCAAATTTCCAGTTGCTTTGGAGCAAAGTGGATGTGTTATTTTTCAAATAGGTAGATACGGTTATTGGGGTTTTTGTGAAACTGAAAAAGAAATTGTTCAACCAGAGCAAGTTTGTTTAACTGTGGTTGTTGAAACTAAAGAGGAAGTAGATGAATGGGATGAACATCTAAAAGAAAATAATATTCTACACACAAGACAACCTCAAGAAACAGCCCAATATAAGATCTACAATGCTTTCTATAAAGACCCTACTGGATATACTTTAGAAATACAAGCTTTTGCAAAAGATGGAAGACCAAAAGGACATGAAGATTTCAGGAATGAATGTAACTGCAAGTGATAATCATGAAAAGAGTAACAGGAATCGGTGGAGTATTCTTCAAATCCAAAGATCCTAAAAAGCTAAAAGAATGGTACATTAAACATTTAGGAGTTCCTTTTGTTGAAGAAGAATCGGATTCCTACGTCATTTTTAATTGGGAAGAACAAGCAAATAATGAAAGAAAAGGTTATACTCTTTGGGGTCCATTCAAAGAAGATAC
Organism: Candidatus Heimdallarchaeota archaeon; assembly: GCA_016840095.1. Classification (GTDB taxonomy): domain Archaea; phylum Asgardarchaeota; class Heimdallarchaeia; order Heimdallarchaeales; family Heimdallarchaeaceae; genus UBA460. The sequence goes on along the minus strand of JAEOSZ010000062.1, from coordinate 1,618 downwards.
TGAATATATGAAACCTAGTGAAAAAGACTGTATGTTTAATTTTACTGTAGAAAATCTAGATGATTTACTCAAAATTTTGAAAGAAGAAGGAGTTCATGTTTTTGAGGAAATTGAAGAACATCAAGAAGGAAAATTTGGATGGATAATGGATCCAGAGGGAAATAAAGTAGAATTGTGGGAACCTCCCCTGAAGAAATAAATCCCTTTTCTTAATTTTAATCTTTATGACTTTGGGAATAAATTTTTAATACTTCACTTTTCTACTATTTTAAGGTGTTATTATGGTTATCAAGGAATTTACATACACAGTTCCAGAAATGTCTAATGGATATGCAAATCAAACTCTTTACATTAATCTAGACAATTATGAAATCAAGATTGAAAATGTCACTGATGAGATGAAAAAGAAATTCACAGGTGGAAAAGGATTTGATTTATATTTAATGTGGAAATATTTACCAAAATATGAGAAGACAGAGTGGGATGATCCAGCAAACGTTTTATGCATTGCAGGAGGACCCTTAGGAGGAACAACTACTTTTCCAGGTTCGGGAAAAAGTATAGTGACAGCAATATCACCACTTACAGGTCTTATTATCGATTCTAATGTTGGAGGATACTTTGGACCATTTGCGAAACATTCAGGTTTTGATGCAATCGCAATTCAAGGAAAAGCTGACAAAGAAGTTTACATTTACATTGACGGAGAAGAAGGAAAAATCACTATAGAAGAAGCAGAAGACCTTCCCTCAGAAACATACAAGATAGGAACAATTCTTACAGACAAATACTGTGGAGAAGAGAAATTTAAGAGAGATGTTTCAGTTGTCTCCGCTGGTCCAGGAGCAAAGAATACTCGTTGGGGTTGTTTGAATTTCAGTTATTATGATCCAAGAAGAGGATATGTGAGATATAAACAAGCAGGACGAGGAGGAACTGGTACAATTTTCAGAGATAAGAAGTTGAAAGCTTTAGTAGTGAAGAAAATTGGTGTTGTTACAAGAACCAATAATCCAGCTGATCCTGACACTTTGAAGGAAGTTGGGATGAAACATACTAAAGAAATGATTGAACTTGATCCTAAACAGAATGAAATGAGAATGATTGGTACAACTCACCTTATCCCAATAATGAATGATTATGACCTATTACCAACAAAGAATTTCAAATACGGAAGTGATCCTCAATCTGAAAAAATAGGTGCTGAAGTTTTCAGACAACTTTTCCTAAAAGGACCTGATCCTTGTTGGAAGGGTTGTGCAGTAGCTTGTACTCATGGAGTTAATGAGTTCGAACCTAAAACAGGACCTTATGTTGGTCAAAGAGTCTCAGTTGATGGACCAGAATACGAAACATTAGCAGGTGTTGGATCAAACTGGTATGTGTGGGATCCAGAAGATGTGATCGAAACTAACTTCTACTGTGATACCTATGGCTTGGATACAATCTCAGTAGGAACAGGAATAGCTTTCGTTATGGAATGTTATGAGTATGGAATTCTAGATAAGGAGAAAACAGGTGGTTTAGAACTTAATTGGGGAAATCAAGAAGCTGCCATGGAGTTGCTCCACCAAATGGCTAGAGGAGAAGGTTTCGGTTTGATTGTAGGTCAAGGAGT
>JAEOSZ010000061.1 GCA_016840095.1 Candidatus Heimdallarchaeota archaeon | reverse complement strand
TTTTATCTTTGGACTCATCACTCTTTCAGTTATTTCCTCTAACATTGGAATTTGAGTCGTCGTCCAGACTTCTCCCGCAACTTCAATCCATCCTGGAATACTTTGTTGTACAGTCTGAGAAACATCTCTTTTTATTACACCCTTTCGTTCTGTATAAAATCCCAGTGACCATTCTATGATGAAAATACCCGCGATTATACTTATAGAAATTTCCCAGCTCATCGTTCCTTCTCCTACCAAAGTATCAACAACAAGGACTATTGCACCAAGTATTACTGAAGCATAGTAGATTATTTGGATATATGTAACTCCAAATCTTAACCTTGCTATTTGTTTTCCGATGAAGTCCCAGAATTTAACCATAAGCTTTTTCACTTCACTAAATATGATGCTATTTTTTGTTTTGCTTCTTTTGTTTGAGTTCTTCAAGAATTTCAGCTTTGAATTGTTCAAGAGTTTTACTTAAAACTCTTTCAGCCATCTCTTCAATAAGTGGAATCTGTACATTTGACCAGACTTCTTGTTGAACCATCTTTTGCCCTGGAATATTTTGTCTCATTGTTTGAAATACATCTTTCTTGATTACACCTTTTCTCTCAGTATAGAATCCTAATAACCATTCAAGGGCGAAAATACCTAATATGATGAATAGTGAATCTAGCCATCCAATAATACCTGGTCCGAAGATATTATCTGCTACTAAGACAATTGCACCAAGAATTACTGAAGCATAGTATATCATTTGAATGTATGTAACTCCAAATCTTAATCTTGCTAATTGTTTTCCGATGAAATCCCAAAAAGTAATTCTTCCTTTTTTACTTCTCTTTGGCTTTTTCTCAGTTCTACTCATCTTTTTCGATTTCTCAGATTTGACCATATGATATCACACATGTGTTCTAGTTTTACTAAATAAAAGTAAACCCCTATTTAAATGATAAGATTCAATTTTTTTTCTTTAAAACACCTAAAAGCTTTCTAGATTATTAGATGGCTATCTTTAAATACTGAATAACTTGATTATGAACATAAACTTAAGGGTTTCAAGATTGATTGCTGTTATAATTCTAGCTGCTGGTGTTGGTAATAGGTATGGGACAAAAATACCTAAACAATTTTTGAAAATCAATGATAAAGAAGTTATTGAAATTTCAATTGATGCATTCAGAAAAAGCAAAGAGATTAATCACATCTCTATAGTTACAAACAGTGAATTTGTTGACCATTGTCAGAAATTTGAAGTGGATGAAATTGTTGTTGGTGGAGATAAGAGACGTGAATCAGTTTACAATGGTTTACTCAGTCTTCCACTAGAAACAGAGTATGTGATAATCCATGATGCTGTAAGACCTCTAATTACTGCTGATTTGATTAACAATCATATAGAATTAATCAAAACGAATGAATATGCTGCAATTGATACTGTAGTTCAAATTACAGACAATCTAATAGAAACCACAAAAGAGGGTTTTCATTCAAAAATCGTTCCCAGAAAGAATATTAGACTCTCATTAACTCCAGAAACTTTTGTATTCAAGATCCTTCTAGATTGTTATATGAAAAGCATTGAACAGAAATTAAACATTCCTGAAATCTATGATGATGCTTCGTTAGTAAACTACTTTGGTTATAAAGTCAATACAGTTGAAGTAATAGGTTTTAATAGCAAAATAACCTTTCAAGAAGATTTGAAACTGATGAAATATTTCTTAGAATAATAGAACTTATTTCTTTGATAACACTCTATCTAAAATTATTTCATATGCTCTTTTAGATGAATTAGAATCTACATTGGTGAAGTACATATTTCTAACTGAATCTCTCTTACTTGAATAATCATCTTCTCCAGCTTTTTCAATAAATAATTGTTCTAGATATTGGATAAAATCTTCAAATTCTGTAATAAACTCTCCTGGTATGGTTTCTCTATAATCAAAATAGAAACCTCTTTCTTTACTTAAGTAATATGAAAAGTCATAAGGATAGAATATGATTGGTTTGTCGACAAACAAGTAATCGAAATATATAGATGAATAATCAGTAATTAGAAGGTCTGCGAATCTTAGTAATGGGTAGATGTCCTTGTTACTGTCATACACATGAATATTCTTGTACTGATTCTCACTTATTTCAGTTAAGCTCTTAGATAAAACATGCAATTTACAGATCATCAATGCATTTATTTCTTCCAAGGTTTTGTCTAGTAAGGATAAATCGAAAACTGATGAGATATTTTTTTCTTCAAGATCTCTAAAAGTAGGAATATAGAATATCATTTTCTTTCCATTTTCTTTACTCATCTTTATTGTTTTTGATGATTCTAAGTCTGTGAAGAGCTCTTCATCTTTGATTTTCTTTAACAAAACATCAGTTCGAGGAAAACCTGTAGTCAATATTCTGTTCTTGTTTACATATCTTTCTTTAGCTAATAATTCTTCAAGATTGGTTGAAGTGGAACAGAAATAATCCTCTTTCTTGAAAGAAGAGAAGTAGATGATTTTATAGAAGAATCTCTTAATTCCTTTAGAAAAAATTATGCTGTGAAATTTTGTTCCTTTTACAATATTATCGATTCCTGATTTCTTGAAGGGACAACCATGCATTAAATTGATATTAATACCTGAAGATAAACATTTATTGATAGCAATTCTTGAATGACCATACAATATTATTTTAGCCTTTACAACCTTGAATTTAGCTTTCGAGCTACTTGATTTTAAAACTGGATAACCACTGTTTTTGAGCAGGTTATATATTTCTTCACTATGAGTAATCCAAACAGCTTTGATTTCAGGAACATTGCGATTAAGATATAGGAATAAGTATTTTGGGTTTCCACTGAAAGAATGACCCATTCCATCACCGAAAATCCATAGTTTTTTCTTCTTAGGAATTAAGTGAGATAATTGGAATATTATGTAACAAAACAAACCCTTGAAAAACGAAAGAATTGATAAAATTCTCATAATACCATCTTACTTGTTTCTTAGAACATTATAATATACTTTGTCTAGTATGTCTACTGCATAAGCCGGTGTTCTCTCAACTGGTAATTCAGTGTGAACCTCATCATTATAATCAACTGCGATAATACCCAAAGCTAATGCTTGATATGCAGTTAAACTCAAACAAGTTACATAGGGATTTTCTCTTTTAGCATAAATTTCTTCATCACTACCGCCAAACATTCCATCTATTTTGAAATCAAGATAAGCCGCAAACTGCTGAAGATAATCTCTCAAATCTATATATCTAATAGCATTTGTTGGTCTGTCTAAAACCTCAAGTTCCATATTCAACTTTTCTTTAGCATATTTCTCTGCTCTTTCCTCTGCCAGATCTTGAATATCATTTATTCTTATAAATAGAGCCTTATTGTTGTTTCCTTCAACAGTTCTAGTAAACAAATCTTCGTCTACTGGATTTGGAATGAAGTACACATTTTCTTTTGGTGCACCTCGTAACAGATCCTCTGAAGCTAGTACATATGCCCCTATATTGAGTTTCTTTAAATCAGGCATCCTAACATCCCAAACATCTCTAATATCCGTTCCGTGAAAATGCATAACTAAAGGGATTTTCTTATACACATATCTCACCCACCTAACAACATTTACCATACCATGGACATGAACAATATCTGGTCTAAAGAAGAATATTTTTCTGATAACCTTTAGAAAGAGTCCAAGATCTGTTTTAGTAGTGTGAACTAAATCTGGAGCAGCTTCTCTCCATCCAAATGGGTCAGAGTTTTCACTAATTAATATTTGAACATTATGCCCTCGTCTTTTTAGCTCTTTTGACATTGTAACTGCAACATCAGCTGACATCCATATGTGTAAAATCTTCAGAGACATGGGCTAAAAACGGTCTGATAGTCTTTAAATCTTACTATTTAATTGCTATTAAAGCTAATTCTGGTAATATTTTATGGTTCAAATCAAATTCTAGAACCGATCGACAAAACTATCGCAAGTAATTTGTTACAACAACTTCTATTATTGTAGTTAACGATATTCATTGATAACAAAATTTAAATCGTTTTTTTAGAATGTTGGACTGAATGCTAGCAAAGATTTATCGAAATATCAAGAATAACAATCTCATACCTGCAGTGAAAAGAAAGTATCATATGAATTTGAGTAAAAATTCAATTTATAATACTATTATATTAGCAGGAATTCCAAGAAGTGGAACAACATGGCTAGCACAAACATTAAATTATGACACAAGATATAGATTGATTTACGAACCTTTTCATAAAAGAGTTGATTATCCTTCGAGAGTTATTAAGGAAAATCAGTATATTCATGAAACTGATGAGACAGAAAAGTATGTTGAAAATCTCAAATACATTTTAGGTGGTCAGATTAGACATAAGCATACTGATTATGCTAATTCGAAGTTATTTTATCGTAAAATACTTGTGAAGATAGTCCGTGGGAATTTTCTTTTGAAATGGATTCATAATTTATTTCCTGAAAACAAAATAATATACATTCTTCGTCATCCATTTTCAACTGCTCTATCACAGCAAAAGAGAAAAATTCGACTTAATTTTGATGAAATTCTAGCTCAAAAACAATTGATGAAAGAGTTTCTTACTGAACCTTTAGATAATATACGCATAAATGATCTCAATGAATTTGAGAAATACATACTTTACTGGAGCATAAATAACTTCGTTGTTCTTGAGCAGTTTCAGAAAAAGAAAATTTACATCATTAAGTATGAGGATATCTTCGAAAATCACAAAGAGGAGATAAAAAACATCTTTGGATATTTAAATCAAAACTATTCGGATAAAATCTTTGATGTCATGAAAATCCCCTCTTTTGAAACAAATATACATTCTACTCTGAACAAAACAGATCCTCTAAATACTTGGAAGGAAGTTCTTCAAAAGAAACAGATAGAACCTGCAATAAAAATCCTGGAGAAATTTAAATTAGATAAGCTCTATGACTTAAATCTCTAAACATAATATAGGTAAAGATAGACTTATATTTTTAATCATTCACTTGAGTTAAGTGTCGGAAATATGGTCTCCATAAAAAGTGCTTTTTTGTCATTTTACCGAGCTTTATCTGGTAAGGGATTATCTAAATTGTTTCCGAAAAGATTTCTTCTTTGGATTCAAAAGAAGTTAACTAAAGAGTTTAAAGATGAAGATAAAGTTATTATGTTAGAAATTGATAAAATCAAGTATAATTTCTATCCTAGGGCAAATGATGAGTTACTGTTATGGGGAGTTTACGAACGAGGAGTTACAAAAGTAGTAAAGGAAATTTCAAGAAACTTTGATGTTTTTGTAGATGTCGGTGCATGTTTTGGGTATTTTACATTATTATCTGAAGCTCAAAGAAATATAGCTATTGAACCTAATCCAGAGAATTTTAGAATTCTAACTTTGAACATGGATATTAATAACTTAGAAGCTGAGTTAATAAAGAAAGCAATAGCTGAGGAAGAAGGAATTCAAATTTTGTATAGTAGTGGAAAAAGGAAATGTCACAGCTTGATGGAAGAACATATACTAGACAAAATCACTGATCAGATTGAAGTTGAAACCACATCGTTGGATATTCTCTTTCCTAATTATCAAAACAAGAGTTTTTTACTTAAAATCGATGTAGAAGGTCATGAACCTTACGTTTTCAAAGGTATGACTAATCTTCTTAAGAATGATAATATTGCGATTATATTCGAATATAGTCCTCATAAAAATAGTGAAAAAGAGAAACAAATCATCTTTGATATTGCAAAACAGTTTTTACTCTACATGATAGATGATGAAAAAGAAATTTTAGAAATAATAAATCAAGAAATACTAGAATCTTTAGAAACCAGAAAAAATATTCTAATGTGTAAAAAAACATATGAGCAACTAAGTAATTAACAAAGACTATTTTATTAGTAAACTCTCCCATACAATCTTAATCTTAATAATTTAATCTTAAAAAAGTTTTAATAAGGTATTCATTCCTAAAGAATAATGACTAATTTCCTTTTTGTTCTTTCATCAAAAAAGAAGAATTTGAATGAAACTTCTAAGTTATTACCTCATTTAATGAACCATAAAAAGATTGTAGAAGAAGACGAAATTCAGCTTATGATTGGTGACTTTGATGATCAAAATTATATGTTGGAAATAAAAGACTCTGAATACTTCCTAGCACCAAATATCTTAAAGCACCTTGATTTATCAATGGAAACAAAGTCAGGGAAATTTATTTCAGAACAAATCCAACCTTATGTTAAAGTAAATACAAAAACCAAACAACTAGTCATATCTACTGATCCTTTAGGGACAGATTACATCTATTTCGCATCTAGAAATGGAAATATCTACATATCCTCTCAAATGAGGTACATTCTTCAAATTGAAAAGGAATTACTAAATCATCTTGATTATGATGCTATGTTGGAATATGTTTTTTCACATTGTATACTAGGGATGAAAACTTTTTTCAAAAAGATAAAACTTCTTCCATATAATAAAACAATAACTCTAAATCTTGATGAAATTGATAGCTCAAAGCTCGAAGAGGTAATTTTAGAGAACAGTGTGATTAAATATGAATTTCCGATAGATTACGAAAAAATGGATGAAGACAATTATAAAAATATAGTTGAGAAACAAGCTAGATTATTTGAAAAATATTTCAATATTTTGTTCAATAACCAAAGCAAGAATAACTTTTTTCTTCTATCAGGTGGACTGGATTCGAGACTCTTAATCACTTCTGTAGATGACGATTTGAGAAAGAAATGTAAGGGAATAACTTTTGATTATTCAGAAAGTGGGGGAAATGTTTCTAACGCTAGAAAAGTTGCCAAGCTTCTAGATATAGATCACATTGTGAGGATAATCAATGTTGAAGAAACAATTAATGATTCTTTGAAACATATGTGGTATTGTGAAGGAATTTCTACACTTGTATCATCTAGGTTAGTTACTTTCTTATCTGAAGTAAAAAGTGAAAATAACTTGTATATAGATGGTTATGTAGGAGATGGTCAATTAGGTGGGGAATTTTTCACTGCAATAAAAAGCAAGAATCTTAGGAAAGATTCAGCTCATTCTTTACTTAAAGCAATGCAATTACACAATTACTTCTTTCCACCTAAAGTATTTGAGAAAACGATAAAAGAAAAGAATATTCTCAAGAGAATTATAATGCCAGAATTGAAGAAACATGCAGACCTCATCTGGCCTATTGAGAATGAACGAATGAAAGCGGAAACTTTCCTTGCTTTAACTAGAGGGAGAAAATATGCTGTTGGAGGACCTAAAACTGTTGAAGTGTTTGGGAC
>JAEOSZ010000060.1 GCA_016840095.1 Candidatus Heimdallarchaeota archaeon | reverse complement strand
CTATCTCATAATAAGCATCAACATCAATGAAATCGTTCCAACCAAGCAAGCTTGTATCAGTGTATTTTACATGGATTGTATCATAAGATTCTCCTGTAGATGTTGTAACCGCAGGCTTCCCAACAACATCTCCTTTAAATTTATTGTAATTCACAGTATCTCCAACATTAGCAATTGGTGAGATACCAAGAAGAGTCCATTCATATTCTACAGCTAAAAAGCTTTGCCAGCCAAAGTAGTCATTTAAGTAAGGCAAAAAATACACGTACTGATCTATAGTCATACTTCCCAAAGTGTATGAAGTACCATTTGTAACTGTAACTTTAGTATTATTGATATCTGAGAACTCTGAAATCTTTGTATAACCTAAATTTGTTATTTCTAGACTATCTGTTCCATTTTCTACATATAATCTACCAAATGCTAGAAATGTTGTTCGGTTATCATAAAAAACCAGATGTGTCATCTCAACCTTAGAACTGTTAATCAAATAGCCAAAATAGAAACCCATGTAGTCAGGTTGTACTTCATGAAGTATGTTGATTTGAATTAGTTTCTCAGAAGTATCTGTGGTTGTAAAAATATCATCTACTTTAATGGTTGCATAAGAAAAAAGATCATCAGTTACCATAGCATCACTATAGAAGATTTTTCCTTCAACATAACTTCCATTATTGATTTCAAGTTGATCAGAAATCAAGACCCCTTTCGAAAGGTCTGCAATTATTATCGAGCTCATCAAAATGCTCAATAATACTATTGAAAATTTTGTTATTCTATTCATTGTAATAAGATATAATGAATTTCATATAAAAGAATGTATTGAAAGTAATACAGAGCTTAGAGTTGATATACAAAAGAAAAAGAGAAGAAGATTATTTCTTCTTTTTGCGTAGAATGGTTATCAAACCAAAAGATACTAGACCTAGTATTACTCCTGTAGTTGAGAATGGTATACCTGATCCACTTTTGAATTCTCCTGGAACAAATTCTACATGTTCTGAACTAACTTTTTCCATTATTCTTAATGGAAATCCAGTTGCTGCTTCATAATATACGTCTACTTCAGCTACCCAGAATCCCATTACAGCTGTAAAATAGTATCTTACTTGTATAGAGTCATATGACTTACCATTAGTAGCTATTACTGCTGGCTTCCCAATTACTTCACCGTAGGTACCTTCATAATTGATATCATCACCAATATTAGCTGCTGGAGAGATACCAAAAATTGTCCAAGAAAACAATGATAAGAAGTAACTTCCATAAGATGTAAATGCACCTATCATACAACCCAAAGTAAAGTAAACTTGAATTGGATTGGAAGGATCTCCTAATTCATAAGATGTGCCATTTTTCCAAGAAATTATAGTATTATTGAAATTCATCAAACCTTCATAAGTTGTCTCAGCAAGAAGTGAATATTCTATTGATTCAGTATCATTAGCAAAATATAATCTAGGCATATGAAATGTTGTTCTGTTATCGTAGAAGACATAAAAAGTCATTTCATCATTGGTCTCGTTTATTAGGTAATCTATGTGTTCATAGATTGGATCTACTCTTTCAATTGCCAATGTTACTTGCATTACTTTGTCAGGAATATCTGTGAAAGTGAAAATTCTATCAACTTTAATTGTTGCATAACCCAATAAGAGGTCAAATGTACTTACTCCATCAGTATAGAGAAGCTTTCCTTCGGTATATGTTCCATTAGGAATTTCTAACTGATCAGTAACTATTATCCCACTTGTTAGATTAGCTGTTAAAAGAGAAATAACCATGAACCCCACAAGAAGGAATGAGAAAACAGTTTTTTTTCTATTCATTGTAATAGAATATAATGAATTTCCTATAAAAGAATGTTTTGCATGTACCCTTGGACTTAGGCTAAAAAATAAAAAAGAAGAAGGATTATTTCCTTCTACGTAAAATGTATACAACTAAACCAATTGTTCCTAATCCTAAAACTACTCCAATAGAAGAGAAGGGTATTCCAGAACTTGACTTAAATTCACCAGGTACAAATTCAACAACCTCAGAACTTGGAAATGTTTCTACAACTCTAAGTGGAAAACCTGAAGCTGCTTCATAGTAAATGTCTACATCAGCAGAACCAAAACCAAACATGAAGTTATCGTAATATCTCACTAAAATGGAATCATAGGATTTATCATTTGTAGTTGTTACTGAAGGTTTACTTATTACATCTCCCAAAGTATTGTAAGCGTTTACATTATCACCTATGTTTGCTGTTGGAGATATTCCGAATAATGTCCATTGATAGATTACTGATGCATAGTAGCCACTATAATCTGACATTAGACCTATATAGTAACTAATTTCTGGATAGATAGCATCTGTTTGAAGTACATTTCCAAAGATGTAAGATGTTCCATTGTTGTAGGTAATTTTTGTATTGTTCACATTTTGCATTTCAGCAAAAGCTGTTTGATCAAGTACTGATATCTCAACTGAATATGTATCATTACCCATGAAGAATCTAGGCATCATCAAAGTGGTTCTGTTGTCATAAAATACATATGTAGAGAATTTAACATGATTTTCATTTTCGAAATATCCTATCATAGTATATATTTTGTCTTTATCATAGAGATCTAGAGTGAATTGTATTATTTTATCTGAAATGTCAGTAGGAGTAAAAATTCTGTCAGCTATGATTGTAGCATAAGAGATAAGATAATCGGTTAATGTTGAGTTTGTATAAAGAACTTTACCTTCTGTATAAGCTCCAGCTGAAATTTCTAATTGGTCAGAAACAATAATTCCCTTTGTGAGGTCTGAAGTTATAATAGAAGTCATTAAAACACTCATCAAAACAAAGGAAAAAAAAACTGTTTTTCTATTCATAGTAAAATAATATATGGTTTTCAATTTAAAGAGTGTTTCGTAAAAAAAAATAAGAAGAAGACTACTTAGTCTTTCTTTTTCTAACAATCAGAGCCAGTGTACTTAGTACAGTTAAGGCTGCAACAATAGCTGTTGTTGAGAATGGAATTCCTTTCACATTTTTAACTTCAACAGGTATGAATTCAGCTTTTTCTGAACCAAAAGTCTCTATTGATTTTAGTATTAATCCTGTTCTTGCATCATAAAACACATCTAATGAAGTTGTTGTATAAAGCCCGAATCCATAAGTTGGAACAGCATATTCAACATGTATTGTATCATATGACTTACCTGCAGAAGTAATCAATGCTGGTTTATCAATAACTGTACCATATGCTGGATCATAGCTTATATCATCAGCTACATTTGCTGTATTAGTTATTGCTAAGAAAGTCCATTGCCAAGTTATATCTGCTAAAGCATTAAACAAGAGCCATGCTAAAACATATTGTCCTACTTCAGCTTCAAGGGCCGGAGAAACAATATCACCAAAGATATACTCTGTTCCATTATCAAAGGTTACTTTCACATTATCAGTTTGATATAATCCGTAGGCTGTAGTATTATGTAAAGTACTCATTCTTGCTCCAAATGTAGAATTACCAATGTATAGTTCACCACATGGAAGATCGGTTCTGTTAACTTTGGCTATTGTATGTAGGCTTTCAAGTTTCGTATATTCTCCAAAATCAACAAGAGCAGTATCAAAGGCTACTCTTTCATAAGCTACTCTAACTAAAAATATGCTATCAGCTGTGTCAGAGGTAACAAAAGTATCTTCAACTGTTACGTCTATATTGCTTACCAGATAGTCAGTAACTGTACTATTCGTGTACAATAATTTTCCTTTAGTATAAGTACCAACGATTAGATCTAGTTGATCAGTTGCTAAAACTGCTTTAGTTACGTCCGCAACATATATTGAAGTTATAAACAATCCCAAAACAGCTAAAGCTAAAATAATATTTTTTCTTTTCATTGTAAATAAACATATTTGATTATAACATTAAGAACTTTGCGAAAGCAAAATCAGATATGCATTACAAAATAAAAGAAAGAAAAAGAGGTTATTTCCTCTTTTTGATGTAAACCACAAGGACACCAGCAACAACAACTACACTTATCGAAATTCCAAGAACCAAAGGTAAGATATTTGAGGTAATCTTTATCTCTGTTGGAATAAACAATAACGAAGTATTAGCTGGAGGATAGTCTTCAACAGACCTTATCATTAATCCTGTTTTAGATTCATAATAAACCTCAACTTCTAAGAAAAGCTCTGCAAAAAAACATGTAGTATTAACATATTCTACATGGAGTGTATTATAAGTTCCAAGATTTAAGAATAATAATTCTGGAGTATCAACCACATTACCAAAAGCTTCATCGAATGTTATTGTATCTCCAATCTGTGCTTTTGGTGAAATTGCATGAATTGTCCAAGGTCTTTCAGATAACATGAATGTATTGTAATATATCCAAAATGAGACTAAAGAAGATAATTCAGAGTATTCAGGATCAATTAGAGACACATCCTCAAAATCAAATACTGTTCCATTACCATATGTTATTCTTGCTTTAGTTTCATTCAATATATCAACAATATTTGAATGATGCAAAGTAGATATTTCAACACTATAAGTTGAGTTAGAAACAAATATACGAGCTGCAAGAAGTAGAGTAGTTCTGTTATGATCAAAAACTAATTGTGTTCTCTCAAACCTATCCATACCTTCTACAGGAGACATCTCATCATTAGTAAAATTATATTGAGAGATCTTTATTTGATTTAACTTATTTTTGGAACCTTTAGGTTTAACAGATTTCTCAATTTCTATATCAACATTCCAAATAAACTCGTTTGTATGTGTATTGTTAGTAATAAGATAATTTCCTTTTACATAACTCCCTTTGTTGATTTCTAGCTGATCTGAAGCTAGTGCACCTTTAGAAAGATCAGAAGTAAAAATAGATATTACCAAAAATCCCAGAATAAGGAAAGATAAAATTGTTTTTTTCTTCATTGTGATAAAATCTATAGATTTCTTAGTAAATGAAGTTTATGTCTGTTTCTCAGATTTCACTCCTCTCAACATCTTTCCCTTTTAGCTTTGTTTCAAGCATATATTTTTCCAATTGTTCATAATTTTGCGATACATCCATATCTAAACCAAAGCCTAAATCTTCTATTATTATCCAACCCATCTTCATTTTAAAAGCTAATTCGAGTGCTCTTATAGCATCTTTCAGCTTAGCAATTTTCAAACCAATTTTGAAGAGTTTACCCCAAGTTCTTGGACGTTTAAACACATACCAAGCAACAGCCCAAAATGATCTTTTTCTTCTTAAAACACTAATTTCTTCAATGATTTCTTGTCCTTCAACAATAGCCCTTGGGCTGAATGACATCATTTCTCCAGGAAAAATCTGATAATCTCGAAAATTCCCAGTTACTCTTCCAGCATCAGGAAACCATTTCAGAGATAGTTCGTAAGGTACCAAAGGGAGTATGAAGTCATATCCTTCCATCTCAGCTACTTGACTAAGAAATTCATCTATTACTTCTACTGTCATTGCAGGTGTATCTGCCATGCATACAATGTATTCATCGAATTCCTTTCCTTGAGCTTTAAGATATTCATAACCAGCAAGGTATTTCTCTTGTAAATCAGCAAAAAAATCAACTGGAACATATTCGACTTGATCACCAAAATCGATATCTTCTCTAGAAACTCCTAGAGAGTATATGCCTTCTACGTATTCTGATTTTACCAATTCCTCAACTACCCATGATATAACTGGTTTTCCAAAGAATGGGAGAAGGCATTTTCCCTTGTATTGTTCTTCAGGATCTAACACCTGCATTATTTCTCTTCTGATGTTCTTATCTCTACCAGACATTAGTAAAATAGGGAATTTTTTTTTCATGCTACTAATCCACCAATAATAATGGAATGTCGATTTTTAAGAATTGTCCAAAGTAACGAATGTGTTTAACTTCCCACAGATGTTTGAGAATGACTTATAAGAGATGAGAGTAAAAGGGTGAGTAATGCTTGATGGAACTCTTTCACTAATCTTCTTTGGTATAGAATTTCTAATATTAATAGTAGTTATTATCTTTAATAGAAAGCATCCGTTCTTCTGGTCAATTGTTTCATTACTAGCTCTCTTACAACTGTATCAGCTAGCCGAATTTCTCATATGTATTGGAGTAAATGAGAATATCACAGGAAGAATAGCATATACAATAATAACTTTTCTTCCTCCCTTAGGATATTTCCTAAGCACAAAAATTGTAGGTTGGAAGTTCCCTGATTACTGGTTGGGTTTTGCAGCAGCTACTGCATTCTCAATTTACTACTTAGCAACACCCGGATCTGTAGATCTTGTAAACTGCAACCCTTTCTATGCAGTTTATTCATGGAATCATACTCTTTTGTATAGTATATACTATATGGGTATCTTAGTTTATAGTATAACATTTCTTGTTGTTCATCTTATCTTCCGAAGGGAAAAAGTTGATAGAAAATCTAGTGTCATTCTATTAATTGGGTATTTGTCATTCCTTATACCAATGTATATCATGATATGGGTGAATAGTTATTTTGCATCAACTGTAACAAGTATAATGTGTAAATATGCTCTTTTACTAGCAGTAACCCTTGGAATATTTTCTTTCATTAAACCTAAAACGATTGAATTGAAACTAGGAAACAAAGCCAAAGAATAAGACTATTTCTTATCCTTCAATTTCGTTTTTAGCATATATTTTTCCAATCTTTTGTAATCCTTATGAAGATCCATATCATATCCAAAGCCAAGGTCTTCAATAATTACTATTTCAGCTTTACACTTGAATGCTATCTCAAAAATCTTCTTAGCATCTTTTGTACTCGCTTTTTTTCTGAATACTTTTATTATTTTTCCCCAAGTTCTAGGTTTAGTGGCAATTAACCAAACAACCGACCAAAAAGATCTTTTCTTCCTATTATCAGAAAGACTTCTAATGGTTTTTTCACCATTTACTATACCTCTATAGCTTAATGCAAAAATATCTCCTGGGAAGAGACTATGATCTGTAAAGTGTCCAACAGTTCTATCATGCTCTGGGAATTCAGCAGCTGCTACTTCTTCTGGAACTACACCCCAAATGAAGTCATGGTCTTCTTTTTCTGATACAGCTTTCATGAACTTTTCAATACTTTCTAACTCTACGGCTGGAATATCCGAACCACACATAACTGCTATATCGTGATATTTACCTTTTTCAATTAAGTAATCAAACCCTACTATATACTTATCATAAACCTCAGCTGTAGTTTCAACAGGAATATATTCCAAATTCCCTTTTAAAGAAAGATCATCTTCAGAGAGACCAAGAACATATATTTGATCTACATATTCAGATTTCTCAAGCTCATCAATTACCCATTGGATTATAGGTTTCCCATGAAGATCCAATTGACATTTGGATTTATATTTTTCTTCAGGATCTAATACCTGCATTATCTCTCTTCTTTCTGGATCTCTTCCTGCCATTAGGAAAACTGGATATTTTTTCATTTCAAACAAACCTCTTTTTTATTGCATTTTAGTCTTTTTGATATAATCCTTCAATCTTTCATAATCTTCAGGTAAGTCCATGTCAAGTCCCAAACCTGGATCATCATAAATCGGTGCAGCAGCTTTTAATCGAAAGGCTCTTTTAAATCCAATGATTGCATCATTTAAAGTTCCTTTACCTCTTCCGATCTTAATGAGCTTTGTCCAAGCTAAAGGTCTTCTAGCTACATACCAAAGAAGAGGCCCCATAGCTCTCTTCTTCCTTATAACCATAAAACTATCAATAACCTTACCATACTTTTTGACGGCTTTTGAACTAATCATCATCAGTTCACCTTGTATTAGATTTTCATCTTTGAAAATAGCCATTCCTCTACCCGAATTCGGAAAAACTTTCTCAAGAGTTTCTTCCTTTACCATTGACAAAATAAAACCAAGATCACTATGTTCCTGAGTAAATCTAATAAAAGAATCAATAGTCTCTACTTTCAATCCTGGACAGTCACTACTACAAAAAACTAGATAATCATTGAATTTGCCTTGTTGTTCAAGATAATCTAGAGCAGCATTAAATTTCTGGGCAAGGGTTGAAAAGAGTTCACTTGGAACATAATGCACATCACCTTCAATATCTATATCTTCTCTGGAAAGTCCTAGAATGTAAACCCCATCTACCAAAGAAGATTTTAGAAATTCTTCAACAACCCATTCAATTACAGTTTTACCATGCATAGGCAGTAACATTTTTGCCTTATACTTCCCATCAGGGTCGATTTCTTTAAGAAATTCTCTTTTTTCCTCGTCTCTTCCAGCGAAAATTAGAATAGGTAATTTCATCTTATCCCAAATACGATTGAGTTACTAGTTTTTTACTCTTTCAGTGAAACATTAAAAAATTTTAACCTATTCCTTCAGTATAAGGAATATTTTTTATTTCACTTACATATTTCTTGAGTTGATCATAGTCTTCAGATACATCTATATCCATTCCAAATCCTGCGTCATTAATTACTACACTTTTTACTGTACATCCACTAATTATTTCTAGCAGTCTTTCTCCTTTATGTATTGGCATACGTCCAATGAGGAAACTGATTATTAAAGGCCAAGTTCTAGGTTTTCGTAGAATTATACGTAGAATTGGAGTTAAAGCACTATTCTTCTTTTTTCGGTTTTGTTTTTTGATTCTCCTTCTTCCTCTTCCAGTTTCATCAATAATTGCTTGACCTGTTCTAATTCCCTTCTCACTCATAGAAAACATTTCTCCAGGGTAGATATGAATATCCTTGAATTTGGCAACAACTCGTTGATGTTCACCAAAAACCTCTTTTGTTACATCATCAGTAACAACACTTTGTATGAAATCATACTCAATATGATTTTCCACGAATTCAAAAAATTCGTTAATAGGCCCAACGGTTATTCCAGGAGTATCTGATGACGAAGTTACAAATATCTTGTCCTCTATTCCAATTGATCTAGCATATTCCAAACCCGCAAGTAGTTTCTGACCAAAAGTTGCAGTTAAAGGTATAGGTACATAATGAACAGGATAGTCGAATGTAGCAAGTTCTTCTGAAAGACCCAGAAGAAGTAGTTCACCACAATAAGGAGACTTTCTTAACTCTTCAAGCTGCCAGTCTATTATTCTTTTTCCTAAAAAGGGAAGAAGACACTTTACTTCGTATTCGTCATTAGGATCTAATTTCTGCAAAATCTCTCTTTTGGTCTCATCTCTTCCACATAGTACGAAAACAGGATATTTCTTCACCATATCATTACCAAAAGTAAGAAAATAAACTTATTTAAAAGAATATGGGATAGATAATTAGGCTGATTTAAAGAATAATTGCCATACCCAATCAACTAGAGTATGAATAAATATAGCAGAAAATAGACCTCCTTTCCACCAACATATACCGTATGCAATTCCTGCGATAGATGCAAGTAAGATATATACCCAAATAAACTCTTGAGAAGTATTATTCCAATGGCTAATCCCAAATATAATTGAGGTTAGAATTAGGATACTCCATTTCCAGTATCTAAAATACTTTCCTTCTTTATTAACAACATTTTGAGTAAGTTGGTGTTGAATAACTCCTCTTGCTATAATCTCCTCTGGTAAGGCTATTGTCATCCAAATACCAATAAAAGAAATGAAAATCATAGGTACATCAGAGAAATTTGGTGCCCATTCTAGAAAATTTGTAAAAAGACCTATAGGAATTGATATAATTGCAAGAACTGCACTCAAGTTTAGAGCATATAGAATTCCTTTTTTTGTAGGTTTCCAGTTTGTTTTTTCTTCAAAATCATAAAGCTGAATGGAATAGAGTATGAGAATTAGAGAACTTACCCATAGTGCGTTAAAATTATATTCTGAAGAACTAAAACCTGAGAGAGTATCAGAAGTGAATCTTCCGTCAAAACCAACAGCAAACAATATTACAGCAGCTATGTGAAACAGAAAATCAAACTTGAAATTTTTAAAAAAGATAGGAATAAAGAAAAGTATTGTAGGTAGGAAATACCAAATGAAGTAGCTGCTAACCGATTCTTTGAATTCAATAGCATAAATCCAATTTAGCAAAGGGAGGAATAAAACAAAGCTCAAAGAAAGGACGTAGAACAAGTATTTTTGTCTTAATATATCGATCACAAATCTGTTTACAGGAGGAATTAGCAGGCAAAAAATTACTACTAGAAAAATAAAGACGAAAATACTGAAGATTACACTTTGTCCAATAAGAAGCTGAGGTTCAACTATAGCAATTAATGTAGAAAGTAATACTGAAACTAGTAGTATCGAAGCGAATGTAATGTAGAATTTCTTCTTATTTTCAATCAGATAATTTTCCTCCAACAGACGCTAAATAGACTACAAATTGCTCATCTTTTTCAAGTCTAAGTAATTCATTAAATAACTCGTCATGGAATGCAGCTATTGCACATACACCATAATCGATATTCTCTGCTGCTAGATACAGATTTTGACAAACATGTCCCGCATCTAGATGAATATACCTATACCCTCTTTCAACATATCTCCAAAACATTCTGTAAATATCAGCAACCCAAATGAAAGTGACAGCATCGTTTTTAACCATCTTTTGCCCATAGGCTGCTTCAGCTACTTTGTCATCAATTCCTTCTTCAATAATATATTCAACAAGTTTGTGTTCCAAAGCAATATATCTGTATATTCCTGGTTCAAGATCTTTGACTTTATTAACAAGTAAGAAAGTTTCAAATGCATGTCTTGCTCCGGCAGATGGTACATTTCTAAGTGTAGCATAGTTATCTCCCATTACCTCTTTAACACCTTGTGTAGTCCATAACAGCCAAGACAATTCCATTAAGGTTAGAGGTTCGTTCGAATACTTTCTTACACTTTTTCTATTTTCAATAGCTTTTCTTAAAGATAGATCCTTAACCTTTATCTCATCAGGTTTAGGGAGATCAAAGCTTCTCATTTTGTGTGCATACTCCATTTCTAGAGGAGGTTGAGGAAGTTGTTGTCTTTGATCGGATTCAGAAACGAATTTGTATTCTGTTTTTTTCATGAATTCTTTACCAATATGATCCATTTTCTTAACTCCTTCTTAAATGAAAAAAAAATAACAATTTCTTAAATATATGGGAGGAAGATTCCCTATTCAAATGACGCAACAATCATACCATAATATTCAGGACATCCATAAATACACATTTTGTTGGTTAAATCCGTTACTTCTAAAATTCCGATTAAAATTAGCATCTGCCAGAAACTGTCAGGTTTTGCTTGATCGATAAATTCAGGTGACAATGTTAATATCTTTTCGAGTTCTGAATTCTTAATCCATTTGATTATCTGATCATCAAAAACTTTTGATGCGGGATGATACCCATAGGGTCCATCAGGATCATGTGCATGTCCATGGTCACAACTTGCAATATATACTGCATTTATTCCCTTGTTTACACAAACTCCATTAATCATCTTTCCAAGTTCAACCAGTTTTTCCCAAGGAATCTCTCTTGAGGGAGTTATCAAAACAATAGGGGGAATTTCTTTGTTGTTTTCCTTGTAAACATTATTAACATACCAAAGTGGAATCATTGTTCCCCAATCCATTTTCATAATTGAATATTCACCTCCTGCTGCTCCATAATTCACAGCAACAATTGGTAAATTCAATTCTTTTGCCCTTTGATAGATGATTTCAGAAGTTTTTCTATCTGTTTTTACTTTGAGCTCAGCCTTCTTTGTTTTATCATCATTCCACCAAATTCCCTCTATCCACTCTGAGGTAATTAGACCAATTAGTCCATCAATTCTTAGATTGTGAGGAGATGCAATCAATAAAACTTGAGGATTAGCATCGTAAATGCTTTTTGCAACCCTTTTCATAGAATCAATAAGCTCTTTCCATTCTTTGTCTGGATTAGGATATATATCCTCTATTAGATTGAAACCATGCGGAAGAATTGCGGAATACTGGATTGTCATGAAATCTCAAAAGAAATAATGTTCATTAAGTTTTCTCAAGTAAATAGAAAGATCATTACAAAATCAGTGCGCTGGTTGTAACTCTGACTGTACTATTCTGCCAAAGAATTTCAAGATTGAAATCAAGTAAAACCTCAGTAATAGAATTTTCAACAATACTTAAATCAACATTTCCGCTTTCATTCCCAAACAAGTTAAATGGAATTGTAACGAAATTCTTACTTTGTAACTCAAACATGTAGAAATCTTCCTCAGTTTGAACTAGTATTGAAGAATCAAAGTATAACTGAATACCTGAATATTCAGCAGCAGTTAAGTTTCCTACTTTCAATAGTTCAGTTTCATTTAATCCATCTAAAACATCAAATACATCATCATTTGTGAAGAAAACAGAATTTCCAGCTCGTCTCCCTAGAAGTTGTATTTCTGTAATATTTATCCAAATACGTTGAATGTTATAAGTTTCATTTGTAGCTAAAGTCATATAGTTTACAGAAAGTGGAAGAGTTTCATTTTGCTCGGTGTAATCACTAGTATAGTATAGCTTCAGAGTTCCTTCATTCGCAAGTGTTGGAAATAGTGGTGAATTCAAGAAATCATCTAATATTAAAGCATGATCACGGACTGTCAAGGGGGTTGCTATAGATCCGCCTATGATAATGATACTTATAATTGCGATGGTTAGTTGATTTCTTTTATCCATGGTCTCACTTTTTCCATATTATTATTGTCTTTCCTTTTTTATTATGATTTTTATTCAGTTTACTAAAGTTGTACTACAGTGTTATTAGTAGGTATACATAATCCAATAATAGCAGTGAAGCTGCAATAAGAATTGTTTCATAATTCTGACGTTTTGTTGTTATTGTTATTCCTTGAGCTATCAGTAGTGTTGACCAGAGTTTACATATAATGAATAAGATAGTTAGTAAGATAGTTCCCCATTGAGGAATAACTACACCTGCTAAGGAAAGGATTCCTACAGGAATGAGATAGAGTATATAGGGAAATAGACCGGTTAGAACGCTTATTGTGATTTCAAAGTAGTTGAACTTCGTTTTACGTATCCAGAGTATTAAAGCAATAATCCCAAGATAGACATACCAATGAGCTATTGAGATTAAGGAATTTACAATAGCTCCTCCACCGAAAATTGATTCAATAGGACTGAATCTACTATTTGTTACACCAAATAGCCAACAGATTACTAATAGCAGAACATGCAATTCAATGAAGCTACGAACCTTGGTTCCTAGCAAATAATAGAACATTCCTGAAGGAGCAATAAATTTGAGGAAATTAATTGATTTATCTTCCTCAGTTTCTAATTCTTTATCTTTAATTAGTGAGTCTTTTTCATGAAATAGCTGAAATAAAATTCTCTTCCCTTCTTCGTTCAGTCTGTAATAATTTTGTTGATCTTTTTCTATATAATTATCAATCTTCTTCAAATGGAAGTAAAGACGACCATCTGTGAGTTCTAATTCATCTTTTAGCATACTGAATGAGATAGAACCAGAATCACCAATTACTCTAACTAGTTCTCTTCGAATAGTGTTAGAGAATATTTTGAGTTCCATAAATGGTGTGTCTTCTGATTCCATCGTTAGCATATCAAAAGTATACTACTTATTAATATTTGTTCTACTTCAATTTTACTTTATTTTTCTAAAGTAGACTACCTTTAGACATCTAAATAAGAACCTATTCAAAAAATGATGAGAATTATTGCTTGGTGAAAATGAATCACAAAGCAAAAATAATTGGACTAAGCATGATGCTTCTAATGCTCGTAACCCTTACTCAGGTTTCAGCAGACGCAAAGGTGCTAAATTATCAAGAACAGAATAAATTAGTAACACTCACTTATGATAGTGTAACTATCAAAGTTAATGCTGGCGGAATGGTTCCAAAGTTTCAATATGTTGAAGATAAAAGTGATTTTGAATTCAATGTTATGTTCAAATCCGTTATTGAGTATTTAGATTTCAATGAGGATGGTGTCTTCCAATATAATGAAACAAGTATATGGAAAGATGACCCTATGCCCCCAATGCCTCCACAGCCAAACAGTCTAGCTTTATCAAGTGTTAGATGGGTTTTTAGTGGATTTGAGGTAGAATACTTAGCAGACACAGACACAGTTTCAGCAGTTCATTTCAATTTTACTTCAGATACTATAATGGATCCATTTTTCAGTGACTTTGAAATTGAATTAAGAGTCCATATGTACTTAGATGATACTATTGTTGATGGGTACCAAGTATTAGGTAAAACTGAACTCAAATTCGATGTTGCTATGAACAACTATCCTTTCCAAAGAAATGATACATATTTGGCACTAAGATTCGATATTACTCCTCTAAAGCATACCTATATGTTAAACGATACCAATGGATTAATTTGTGAAACAAAATCTAACACAACTGGTGAAGAATATAGAGTAGAGAGTACTGGTGATATTAAACAAATGTACAAGATTTCAGGTGAAGGTGTCGAAGGACATTTTGCTTATGCTAAACAAGCGAAGTACAATGTTTCTAATACCTATCAATATAGAACAGTAAATGCATCTCATGCATCTTTGGGAGATGGAACTTTGCAAACATATCTCAGCTTCGAACAGTTTGAAGATGATGTAGTTTATGATCCTTCCTTAGGAACTGATGATTCTGTTTTCAGAACTGGATCTTTAGAACTAGTTGTTATTGGAACTGGAGCACTAATGGTTCTTGGGTTAGTTCTCTTAAGAAGAAGAAAATAATTTACTCATTCTTTCTTTTTTTTTCATATTACTCATGAAAATTCATATTAATATGTAGTTTTATTTTGCATTATGTCTTCAGAAATAGAATTCAAGTCTCCATTTATTGGTAAAAAAGTTAAGCTCAGAGCGGTTGAAATGGATGATTTAGATGACATCATGGAGCATTGGAATACTTATGAGATGAGAATTGGATTAGGCAAATATATTCCAGAATCAAGACAACAGAGAGAAGAGTGGATTAAAAGAGTAGACAAAGAAATGCAAAAGGGGGAAGCTTATAATCTTGTAATTCTGGAAAAGGAAACTGGCAAATTCTTAGGTATTGTAGCCTTGAAGAGAGTAAATTATGTTAGTAGAACAGCTTTCATGAGTGTAGCAATTTATAATCCCGAAAATCAAGGTAAAGGTTATGGTACAGATGCTGTTGAATGCATCATGAAAATAGGTTTTGATGTTCTGAATTTGCATAGACTTGAGCTACACGTTTACGATTTTCTAGTATCAGGAAGACACATTTACAAGAAGCTTGGTTTCAAAGAAACTGGTGTCAGGAGAAAAGCTTCCTTTGTGGCAGGAAAATATGTTGATGATTTAGTTATGGACATTCTAGTGGAAGAGTATAGAGAATTGAATCCAATTTAATCTTCTTTTTGTTCATGTTTCAAAAATGTTCCATTTCTATATTCTGCAAATGCTGTTCTAATTTCTTCATCAGTGTTCATAACAATAGGTCCTCCCCAAGCTACAGATTCTCCTATTGGTTTTCCAGAAACGAGTAGAAAACGTACTGGATTATCAGAAGTCAGAATCTCAACTTCATCTCCATCTTCATAGACTACAAGATCATCTTTGCTAAAAATCTTAGTTGTTTTTGGAGAAAACATACCCTCACCCTCAAATATGTAAGCAAAAGCGTTTTTTCCATATGTGATTGAATGGGTAAACTTTGAGTTGGGTTTCATAGATACATCTAGATATTCAGGATCCGTTATAATATCTTGAACAGGACCTTTCACACCATCAATTTCACCACATACTATTTTGACTTCTACATTTTTGTTTATAATGACAGTAGGAATATCATCTTTTTTAACATCACGATATCTTGGACCCATCATCTTATGCGAAGAAGGTAGATTAGCCCAAAGCTGAAATCCAACCATCATTCCTTTAGCTTTTTCAGGCATTTCTTGATGAACTATTCCACTTCCAGCAGTCATCCACTGAACATCACCTGTTTCAATTACACCTGCATTACCTAAGCTGTCCTCGTGTTTTACTCGTCCTTTTAGCATATAGGTAATAGTCTCAATTCCTCGATGAGGATGCCATGGAAAACCAGCTAGGTAATCTTCTGGATTATCTGAACCAAAAGCATCAAGTAACAGAAATGGATCTAGTTTTGGATGTACTTCTCCAAATGCTCTTTTGAGTCTGACTCCAGCTCCTTCCATTGTAACTCTACTTTTCTGAACATGATGTATATCTCTTATATGACTCATAATATCACTAGCATACTAGATAAGATTCTCCTAAATGACTATAAATTTATTCAGTTTTACCAAAAAAAAAAGAAGAGAAAAGAAAAATGCTTATTTTAACTTATAAGCATCTAAGTCGTTCATAAAGAATGAGAAAATTATAGTTATGAACATAATTGCTGCATAAATTATAAAGTTGAATACATCACTTTGTATACCAAACATAGCGATCATTATTAAAATTACTCCTCCAACTTGACCTACCCACATCAACCATCCATTAGACGTTTCTTCTGGCATTGGGTGAGTTATTTCAGCAGCGAAAGTCAGTCCAACAGGTAGCGCAGAAATAAGCAGAAAACCGAAGACGAAACCAATAACGCAATGAAGCGCATATTGAATAACAAAGTTAGCTACATACTTCTCCACAATGAAGAATGCTAGTGTCAGAACTGTTCCTGAGATTGCATTGATTATAAGAAACCTTTTTCTCTTCTGGATTTTATCTGAAATCGTTGAGAGGATTATTGCACCCGCAATACCACCAACTATCATAATTCCTCCTAAAATACCATAAAGATCATCTGCAACTAAAGGTCCTAGAGTTTTATCAAAGATTGAATGGAAAAGATCTGCCATAACTGTTGACACTGCATTGAAGGTTCCTGCACCAAATAGGAATAATACGAGTAAAATGTTGAAATCTTTGTTCTTGAACAGATCGAAGGTTCCTCTTAAATCGAAAGTTTTTACGACATCACTGTAAGCATTAGCAGGTGTTGGAGGTTTATCTCTAACAAAAATCAAATAAATCACCATCATAGCGAGGGCAATACCACCATAGATGTAAAGCATAAGAGTTAAATCAGTGCCTGGTACGAGAAATGGAGTAATGAACATACCAAGTAAAACACCTAGTAGAACAAATGCAGTACCTAAACTTGTTGCAAGAGCTTTTTCTTCAGCACCAAACCAATTTGCAGATACTTTGGTGAAAGAGTTTAGGAGAAATGGTTGTCCAATAGCACATCCAATCTGGAAAATCAAAACCCAATGGTATTGATCTGAAACTGCTCTTAGGATTCCAAAAACACCAGTTAATATAACACCTATTCCTGTACCCCATTTTAAACCAAATTTATCTATTGCAAATGCAGCAGGGATATTCATAATAATGTATACTAACATGAATACCAACGAGAGCATGAATATTGGAGTTGTTTTTGTTTTTCCATAGAAGTCCATAGCTTTTGGAGTGATAGCAGCAAAAGTTATCCAGATAATCTGGTTAATCAGTGTAGCAAATCCAAACAAAAGCAAAACAATCCAACGATATCCATAGACTTTGTATTCAGTTGTTCCTACAGAATTCATAACCATTGAAAACACATACTTCTTTATAAGTTTTTTAGCAAAACTCCACCTTTATATACTAAAATCAAGAGTTGAAAATAGGTTTCTGAAACAAGTTCAGGTGTCTGCTGTGGTGAAGGATTCAATTAGAGTTGTGGGTGCACAAGAGAATAATTTACGCAATGTTTCAGTGGATATTCCGCATGATAAACTAGTGGTTATAACGGGTATCTCAGGAAGTGGTAAGAGTTCTCTAGCTTTCGACACAATCTACTTAGAAGCACAGAGAAGATACATGGAAACACTTTCTGCTTATGCAAGACAGTTTATAGGAAATTTTGATAGGCCAGATGTTGAACACATAGATGGATTACGACCCACTATTTCTATTGATCAGAAGACTATATCTCGCAACCCTAGAAGTACTGTTGGAACTCTTACAGAGATTTATGATTATATGCGTGTTCTATATGCAAGAGTAGGTATTCCTCATTGTCCAGCTTGTAAAATTAAGATTGAAGCACAACCCACAGATCAAGTTATCGAACAGATTTTTGCTTCTTTTGATGGACAGAGAATCAAGATAGTTGCTCCTATGTTTGAGCAAAGAAAAGGGGAGTATAGGAAAGAACTTGCTCAATGGAAAGAAGAAGGATATGTTCGATTAATCATTGATGGCAAAGAAGTAAATTTAGATGATGAAGAAGTTTCCTTAGAAAGATATGTAGCCCATGATATTGATATTATAGTTGACAGGAATAAATGTGAACGAAAGAATGAACCTTCCATTCTTGATAGCGTAAACTTAGCTTTAGAATTAGCAACTGGTAGACTCAAGATAATTGGTGAAAAAGATCAAAGAATCTTCTCAACTAAACTTGTATGCCCTACTTGTGGTTTAGCAGTTAATGAATTTAATCCCAGAGATTTCTCTCACAATACAGCTGTTGGAGCATGCAAGAGGTGTAGAGGTATTGGAAAGATTTCTCAAATTGTTCCAGAGAAATATGTAGCTCATCCAGAGCTATCGATTGCTGATGGTGCAATTGCTACAATGACCAGTACTAAGAAACATATCACATACATCTCTTTAGGACTAAGAAATCTAAATACTATAGCTAAGGAACATGGATTTGATATTAATATTCCCTGGAATAAACTTACTAAAGAACAACAAGACATCATGCTTTGGGGAACAGGGGGACAAGAATATCACTTTGAATGGAGCTGGGATACACAAACTAGTAATTGGAGCGGAAAGGGAGAGTGGACAGCAAGATGGAGAGGAATGATTCCATTAACATCTGAAGCTTATCACAGAGTTTCAGCTGAAAGCAGAAGAAAGATGTTAGAGAGCCTAATGGATCAATCTACATGTCCTGATTGTAATGGTCAAAGGTTGAAACCAGAAAGTCTAGCAGTTCTATTTAAAGGCAAGAATATCTCCGAACTAAACAAACTTGAGATAGATAAATGTCTAGAATTCTTTGACAATGTTAAGCTGAATGAAGAAGAAAATATCATAGCTAAACCCTTACTCAAAGAAATAAGAAATAGATTATCATTTCTAATAGAAGTTGGATTACATTACCTCACACTCGATAGAGGAGCACACGAACTTAGTGGAGGAGAAAGTCAACGAACCAGATTAGCCACACAGATTGGAGCTAAACTTCAAGGAGTAACTTATATCCTCGACGAACCTAGTATCGGACTTGCAAATAGGGATAATGAGAAACTTCTGCACTCGTTACAAACTCTAAGAGATGGGGGGAATAGCTTACTAGTTGTAGAACATGATGAAGATACAATGAGAACAGCTGATCTACTCCTAGATTTAGGTCCATATGCTGGTGATGAAGGAGGAGAATTTCTATTCTTAAAGGAACCAGAGAAGCTAATAGCTGAAGATGGTAAGAAATCAATAACAGCAAGATATTTACTTGGTTTAGATGAGATAGAAATACCTAAAGTACGAAGAGAAAGTGAAACCTTCATCACATTGAAAGGAGCATCGCATAACAATCTGAAAAATATCACTGCTAATATCCCTATAGGAGCCTTTACAGCTGTAACAGGAGTATCAGGAAGTGGAAAATCTTCTTTAGTCGCAGATACATTGTACCCAATCTTAGTAAACAAGTTGCATAATGGTAATAGAAAAGAAGGGAAGTATGAAGCGATCGAAGGAGTAAAAAATATCGATAAAGTTGTAGTAATTGATCAGTCACCTATAGGAAGAACAACAAGATCAAATCCTGCAACTTATACCAAAGTGATGGATCACATAAGAGATCTGTTTGCATCACTACCTACAGCTAAAATAAGAGGTTATACAAAAACAAGGTTTAGCTTCAACACAAAGATAGGTCAATGTGAAGCTTGTAAAGGACACGGTTATAATACAATAGAAATGTCACTTCTGCCTAATGTAGATGTTGAATGCGAGATATGCAAAGGGAACAGATACGATGATGAAACTTTAAAGATCAAGTACTCTGGGTATTCCATTGCAGATATTTTAAACATGACTGTTAGTAAAGCAATCAAAGTTTTTGAGAACATTCCAAAAATTAGGAATATACTCCAGACACTTGTTGATGTAGGGTTAGATTATATACAATTAGGACAACCAAGCACAACAATCTCAGGGGGAGAAGGACAGAGGATAAAACTAAGTCGAGAGCTGTCTAAGAGAGCTACTGGACAAACACTGTATATACTTGATGAAGCCACAACAGGATTAAGTTTTGCAGACATTAAGAAGCTGTTAGCAGTCCTTCAAAGATTAGTTTCAAATGGTAATACTTGTCTAATAATTGAACACAACTTAGATGTAATCAAGTCATGTGATTATGTGCTAGATTTGGGTCCAGAAGGAGGAGCTGAACAAGGTGGTTATGTTGTTGATTTTGGTACTCCAGAAGAGATAGCAGAAAATGAATTGTCTTATACAGGTCAAGCTCTTAGAAAAGTATTATTCAATGAAGTGAAAACTTTCGAGAAAGGAAAGAGAAGCATTCACGAGGATGATTTAGATCCAGCAAATTATCTCTATGTTAGAGGTGCTTCAAAGAACAATCTAAAGAATATTGATCTAGATATTCCAAAAGAGAAGCTTGTAGTTATAACAGGTCCAAGCGGTTCAGGAAAGAGTTCTTTAGCAATTGATACTCTATTTGCAGAAGGACAAAGAAGATTTGTTGAATCACTTAGTAGTTATGCAAGACAGTTTCTTTCAAAAGCAGAAAGAGCTGATGTTGATGATATTATTGGATTAACTCCATCAATTGCGATTGATCAGCATTCGATTTCAAAGAATCCAAGATCAACAGTAGCAACTACGACAGAAATTTATGATTATTTACGATTACTATACGCAAAAATAGGCATACCTCACTGTCCTGAGTGTAATATTGTTTTGAGGTCCAGAACAGTAGATGAAATAGCTAAATTGATTTTAAAAGACTACAAAGATAAGAATATCATAGTTGCAGCTTCTGTGTCAAATGGTGAAGAGAGGGATATCAAGAAGACAATTAATGAGCTGAGAAAACAAGGATATAATAGAGTAGTTATTGACGGAAAAGACTATCAGATTGACGAAGAGATCAAAGCAAAGAAATCAAGTTCACTTTCAGTAGTATTAGATAGAATTAGCATAAAGAATGAAAACATTTCAAGAATAGCAGAAGCAGTAGAAACAGCTGTTGGATTAGGGAAGGGAAGAACAGAGGTTTATTTTAATGGTAACAAACACACCTACTCAATTTATGCTGAATGTATAAATCACGATTTTGAAGCAGCAGAAGAAATGCACCCCAGATTATTTAGCTTTAATCATTACTCAGGAGCATGTCAAACATGTACTGGATTGGGAGTTATTAGACAATTTGATATTAGAAAAATAGTAAAGGATTGGGATAAGTCAATTAGTGAAGGAGCTATAGGTCCATACTCAGCGCAGAGAATGACTAATCCACGATCGTGGAGAAGATCCATGTTAGAATCTGTAGGGAAGCACTTTGGTTTCACATTAGATACACCTATGAAAGATTTTACACCTCAACAGATGGACGGGCTTTTCTATGGATCAAAAGGTGTAGAAGTTCCTATCAAAGTTACTCAAGAAAGATCAAGAGGATCTGCAGAATATACACGAAAAGGAGAATGGGAAGGGTTAATTAAACGCTGGGATAATTGGATGGAAAGAGAAACAGATTCATCTTGGTCAAGGAAAAGCAAAGAGAAAATGAATCAATACTACAGTGAGTATAGCTGTCCAGATTGCTCAGGGAAAAAACTCAAACCAGAAGTCCTTTCTATTACAGTAGGAAATAAATCAATTAATGATTTATCAAGATACGCTGTTGATGATTTCCAAGATTTCTTAACTAATTTGAAGCTTGACAAAAGAAGAACTAAGATAGCAGAAAGAATTCTTGTAGAGCTTAAGAAAAGAGCTGAATATCTTGTTGATGTAGGATTGAGTTATCTTACGCTAAACAGACGTTCCAGTACTCTATCTAATGGAGAAGCTCAAAGAATTCGTCTTGCATCACAGATTGGCAGTGGATTGATTGGTGTAACATACGTGCTTGACGAACCAACAATCGGACTCCATCCTCGGGATATTGATAAGCTTCTAACAACTTTGAAAAAATTACGAGATAATGCAAATCATGTTATCATTGTTGAACATGATGATATCATAATCAAGAATTCTGATATTCTAATTGAACTCGGTCCCTTGGGAGGAGATCAAGGAGGAGAAGTAGTAGCTATTGGACCGACAGAGGAGTTACTTGAAAGAGACGACATCTTAACAGCAGGTTACATTCAAGGAACAAAGAAAATTAAGACTCCAAAGAAGAATAGAAAAATAGAGTCATCTATAGAAATCAAAGGAGCAACACAGAATAATCTGAAAAACATAGATGTTAAATTTGGCAAAGGTGTAATTAACGCAGTAACTGGAGTATCTGGCGCAGGTAAGTCTTCCTTAGTAATAGACACTCTACAAAAGAGTTTAGAGAAACAGATTCATGGTAAGAAGACTGAAGTTGGAAAACATAAATCAATATCAGGGTTTGAAAATTTAGATAAAGTGATCATTGTAGATCAATCATCTCTTAGTAAATCAAGAAGATCTAATCCAGCAACTTACTTAGCAGTATTTGATGAAATTAGACAGTTTTATGGAAATTTACCTGAAGCTAAAGCAAAAGGATTATCTTCAGGTCACTTCAGTTTCAACACATCAAAAGGACAATGTACGGAATGCAGAGGTCTTGGAGAGAGAAGAATAGAGCTCTTATTTTTGTCGGATGTTTGGATACAGTGTCCACTATGTAAAGGAAAGCGATACAAGAAAAATGTTCTTTCAGCAAGGTATAGAAAGAAGACAATATCCGACATTCTAGAAATGACCATTGAAGAAGCAACTGAGCTGTTTTCTAATATTGAGAAAATCCGCAAACCGCTGCAACTAGCTGTAGATGTAGGTTTAGGATATCTAAAAATGGGACAACCAACTACAACCATTTCTGGAGGAGAAGCAGAACGTTTGAAGATAAGTCGAGAATTATCTAGACGAACACAAGATAAGAGTATCTACTTACTCGATGAACCTTCTCAGGGACTTCACTTCTATGATATAGATAAACTAATCAAAGTTATACATAGATTAGCAGATGAAGAAAACACTGTTGTTATAATTGATCATAACATGGATATAATTAAACAAGCAGATAGAATAATTGATCTTGGACCTGAAGGAGGTTCAAGAAACGGTGGATATTTAGTTGTTGAAGGAGACGTTTCAGAAATTGTATCCTCAAAGAAAGGATATACATGGGAATATCTTAAAGCAGCATTGTGACTTTAGAATGAATAAGTTTTATAAATCCTTAAACTATCATAATAGTAATTATGAGAAGAGAAAAACTCGATGAAACAGCTAAATTAGTTGGATTAGAGTCTTCTCAAATAATAGAACCAAAAATGAAAAAATTTCTGAAAAGATTGATTTTTCCTTTTATTCAAATTGGTATTCTTGGTATAAATTCAATTTTAGGATTTGCATTTGGAAAATGGGAAAACCAGGATCCATCAATTTATCCTTGGGGAGTTATTCCTAGAGCTTATTATTTGGCACCTATAGTTTTATTAGGAATTGGAGCTGGTAATACTATAATTTCAATAAGAAATCAAAGAAGAATAGCTTTAGAAAAACTACAAATTTTAATTATTAGTTTGTTAACTACTGTCTTTTCTATCATATCATTCTATTTAATTTACTTTCATATTGAAACAGTTACTGAATCAATGATAGGCGTAGTACCTAAATACGGAGTATATAATCAAGAAATGAAGTAGAAATCCAATTCTCATTGAATTATCTGCTAGGTTTTTCAATAATCTTTATTAACGTCATTTCAACTAATATAGTATCTATGGGAAGAAAAAAGTAATTTACATGATTAATCAAAATTTCTAATCTCAAACCAAAGACGTGTTATAAATGAACGAAGAAAAACTTGAAGAAGTCTCAGGGTTGCTTGAAATGCAATCTTCAAGTATAGTTGGTTCAAAGACAAAAAGAACACTTAGAAGAATGGTCTTTCCTCTCATTCAAGCTGGATTCTTTATTTCTTCGTCACTTCTCGGTCTAGCATTTGGTTATTGGGAAAAGGTTAGCTCAACAGAATATCCTTATGGTATTTTTGGTGGAATATCAAGAGCCAATTTTTGGGGTTCAATTACTTTAGTTGGTTTAGGTGGGGGGAATTTAACCTTAACAATTACAACAAAGAATAAACTTGGAATAGATAAGCTTCTTGGAGTCATTATTCCTTTAATCAATCTTGGAATATCATTCCTCTCATTCTTTCTTATCTACCATTCTGTTTTAGGAGATCAGCAAGGAACAATGACAATGGTTCCAATGTACAATGTTCATGAAAGAGAAGAATGATTTAATCAACCAAACCCAAAATTAGTATTTCTAACAAAGTTTTAATAGTGAATGTGCATATATCAAGGTGAATAAAGCAAGCTATTGAAAGTGTTAATGAGTAAGTGTAAGAAATGGATAGAGAAAAGCTGGATGAAGTATCAAAGATATTAGAAATAGATTCTTCTGAAGTCATATATTCAAGAAGGCAAATATTCTATAGAAGATTGATCTTTTCTATAATTCAAGCAGGTTTTTATCTTCTCTCTTCACTTCTTGGTGTTGTATTTGGACGTTGGGAGAGTGCACATTCAACTTATCCTCATAGTGGTGTACAAATAACTTACACTTGGGGTACTTTAACTCTATTTGGTATAGGTTCGGCTAATTTAGCTTTATCATTTGCTACAGGGAAGCGATTAATGAAAGATAGGATTCTAATGACTTTTATTGTATTACTAAATCTTACTTTGTCAATAGTTAGTTTCTTTCTAATATTCAAAGATGTATACACACCATTAAGTGCAGTTATATTATACAACGTCTTTGAAAAAGATAATTGCGATGGGTGAGATGTCTTGAAGTACGACTTACATGGTGTTATTCTTGAGATCACTTTAGCTTGTAATATGAAATGTAAACATTGTGGATCAAGTGCTGGTATGGCAAGGGAAAATGAACTGTCATCAGATGAATGGTTTACAGTTTGTGAAGATTTAGCTGAACTTAATTGTACAAATGTTTGCTTAATGGGAGGGGAACCATTTGTAAGAGAGGATTGGTATGATATAGCCTGGTGTATAAAGGATTTAGGAATGAACTTAGCATTTGTAACCAATGGAATTTTAGTCCCTAATGTTATCAAAGACCTATCTATCTTAGAACCAAATGTTGTTGGTGTTTCTCTGGATGGAACAAAAAAAACTCATGATTATATAAGAAGAGAAGGTTCTTTTGAAGTAGCACTAGAAGCAATTGATTTGCTTTTAGCAGAAGGTATTCAAACTACTATAATTACTACACTAAGTAAAACAAACTTCAAGGAACTATTGGATATTAAAGACACTCTTGCAGGAAAAAAAGTAAATTGGCAATTACAAATTGGAATGCCGTTTGGAAATTTCGATCCTTCACTTGTCATAAGTAAGGAGGAATATTATGCTTCAGCTATGTTTATTGTTAAAGAATGGAGTTCAAAACATTCAGAGAGAATTTCAGTTGTAGGAGCTCATTGTTATGGTTACCATTCACATTTGTTACCTAATAACAAAACATGGAAAGGATGTACTGCAGGAATAAATTCTATTGGAATAACCTCTGATGGAGGAGTTTCTGGATGCTTGACTTTTGGAAGCAACCAACTAATTGAAGATAATGTTAGAAAGAGGAGTTTAGTTCAAATCTGGAACGATCCAAATTCCTTTTCCTATAATAGAAATTTCTCCAAATCACAACTAGGAGAAAATTGCATTAATTGTTTTTATGGTTCAAGCTGTGAAGGAGGATGTAATTCAACTTCATTACATCTAACAGGAAAAATGCACAACTCACCTTTCTGCTTAAGAAGAATTGAAGAGCAATTATTTCAAGTTAAAGTGCCAAGAAGAGAAAGACAAAGAAAGAATTAGAGAGGATAACATGCTGAAACTCAATCTAGGATGTGGAATTTTTTACAAACCTGGTTATGTGAACATAGATTTAGAAGAAAAAGAAATAGCTGATAAAATTCTAGATGTTTCTTCACTTCCCTATGAAGATAACAGTGTGGATGTTATAGAAGCATCACATATCATAGAGCATTTTGACATTATTCACATCCCATATATCCTAGCAGAATGGTACAGAGTACTAAAACCAGAAGGGAAACTGTATATTGAAACACCCAATTTAGCAAAATCTGTAAAAAAACTGAGATTCAAGAATTATCGAAAACAATTAATTACTATGAAATATCTTTTTGGAGTTGATTATTTTCAAAATATACATAAAATAGGTTTTACATATCTATTTCTTAGAAGAACATTAACAAGGACAGGTTACATCAAAATCAGAAAAAAAAGACAAAGAAGTTACTTGAGTGAAAAAGGATTAAGAGTTTTAGCTCAAAAGCCAGCTTATGTTGAATTCTTTGAAAAAAGACATTTCATTTCAACTCTAAGAACAAGAATCTTTTCTCAACTAGAAAATCCTGATCCTCAATTTCTTGATACTATTGAAAATAATTGCATTAACAATTTGCACAACTTACCTGACAGTTTGGAGAAATTTTTCTCTTTCGAAAATATTGTTTTCTATTGTGCAAGTTTTATTACAATCAATCCAATACTAGGACATATCTTCTTGAGTATGTTTCCAGATGAAATTATTAAGAAAATTAATGCAAAAGCTATTGATTTCTTCAAGGATATTGAATTACATAGAATTTTGATGACAATTTGGCTTAAAAGAAGAAAGAATCCTTTGAAACTAATACATTCAATATCCTCATTTTACTCTCATTGGGTGAACAAAATACAAATTTGCTTAACCAAGGAAGAAAACTATGAGAAGATGTTTGCTTATGTGTTAACATTAGATAAAGAATCTACTAACTTCTTTAGCTTTGATGCAGTTAATCTGATGTCACAAAGGATAGGAAATCAAGGAATAAAAGAATTTTACAAAGGGAACTATGAAGAAGCAGAGAAGTTGCTGAAACACAGTTTAAGAATAGATCCATCTAATGTAGTAGCAAATCTTAACTTAGCAAGAATGAAAAGAAAATCTGATGTCAATTTGAACGATGCACTCAATTATTATGAAATCTCTAAGAAGTATATGCCAAAAGGAAAAGGTAAAAGATTCATAAGTAAAGAAGTGAAAAAAATCAGAAAAAAGCAAGATCTAGAGATTCAACCTTTTCAATATAGATTTTGAACTTATTCTCTAAACTTTTATTAGTGTTTCTGCACATAATTTACTAACTATGAGAAGAGAAAAGTGGTTTGCTTTAATCACATTATTAGTGTTAACATTCAGTATTGGTAGCAAGTATGGAGCAAACTCACAAGAGCCTATAGCGAGATTAGTCTTCAACCATGTTGGAGGAGGAATTAGACCTGATATTGCTCTATTCATCGCATACGACTTGAAAGACATAGGTATTGAAGTAGTAGTCAAAGTAGAGGAATGGTCTTATTTTCCGGTAATACCAATAACACACGATTATGATATAGGAATTTTTCGTTTAGGTGGTGGTGGAGCATATCCAGGTGCTAAAGCTATTTGGATGTCTGACGGTTCTCTAAACATATTTGGACTTGGACCAGATATACCTTATCAAAATGAATCAGAAGAAATGCAAATGATTCAAGAAACTATGGTTGACCCAAGTGCAAGACAGACATATCTATATGAATGGCAGAATCTTGTTATGGACAAAATCATCCCAATTCTCCCTTTGTTCACCGAGAAGGGGTACAACGTTGTTTGGGCTAACACTCTTGGGTATGACGTGCGATGGGGATTAAGGGATTCTCTTCCATACATGAGCTATGATGGTTATCACAGTGGTCAAGACAATTTAACAGAATTTAACTTTGCAGATGCAAACTGGGTAGATTTGAACCCATTGTTTTCAGCTGATAGTTCTAGTTCAACAATTGCAAGTTATCTGTTTGAACCAATTCTCCAGATGAATCCAGACTTTGCTCCTGTAAAGACAGGACTTGTATCTGATTGGGATCAAATTGACGAAACACATTTCCAATTTTGGATGATGGACGATGTTTACTGGAACCCCTCCTACAACTCTACAGCAAGAGATGATGACTCTATACCACTAGGAGACATTCCTGCTGGAGAATATATGGTTGGTTTGAAAGACGGTTTACCAAGTACTGGTACCAGTCATCAAGTAACTGCAAAAGACGCAGTATTTACCTATTTGACCTGGGCTAATTCAGAGATTAGTGATACCACTCATCATCATGATTGGATTTCAGACTGTTATGTCGATCCAGTAGATGAATTATCATTCCACATTCATATTGATGGAAATCCAGAAACTGTTGAAATTGAACCTTATGCAGATATGTGGGCAAAACTAACATGGGAGGTCTTACCAGAATTCTTCTTAAACTCAACAGATCCAACTGTTACTTACACAGAAGGTGGAGTTGAATGTACAGGGCTCTATGCAGACATGATCAACACCCCAGAATGGATAGCTTACAGTACCTCAGCATTTGGTTGTGGACCATACAGCTTAGATTATCGTATCAAAAACTACCAAACAGTGTTAAAAAGATGGGATGGATGGCATGGTAGAGGTGCAATAACTGGCGAAACTGGGTTATCTCCGTTTATTGATACAATTACCGTTCGTATTATTCCTGATCTCTCAGCTGAACTAGCAGAATTCGAAGCTGGAAGATTAGATATTGCTGATATAACAACTTTCACAGGAGAGAGAAAGATGATGCAAGCAGATCAACAATACTTAGTAAATTCATTCAATGACACCTCAATGTTATTTATGGCTTATAATCTCAGAAGACCCTTCATTGGAGGTGATGATAACTTTAGATATCTAGAACAAGAAGGAAAAGAAAATTACACAAAAGCATGCGCAGTAAGAAAAGCAATAAACTATGCTATTGACAGAGATGAAATAAATCAGGTTTTTTATGATGGAGAATCTTTTGTATCTCACAGTGTAATCTATCCATCTCAACCATTCTACTATTACAATGATATCATCAAATACAATTATGATCTAGATACTGCTATTGAATGGTTAGAAGCAGCTGGATACTACTATTCACTTGAAACAAACATAGATACAGGAGCTATGATATTAACTCTTGTTCTAATTTTAGGGATTTCAAAACTTATAACTAGAATTAGAAAACGAAAAATTGGAATAGTCTAAAGCTTTTAAATGACCTCTTTTGAGTTCCCTAAACTTTTATTGGTGCTTTTACACTTTATTTTTTAATTAAGAGAAGAGAAAAATGGTTTGTTTCATTCTATTGTTAGTGTTAATTTTGAATTATGCAAACTGCTTTGAAACAAACTCACAAGGACCTATCGCAACTCTTATCTTCAAAGATTAAAAAAACCATAAAACCAAATTTTTAGAAAATCAATCATTTTTAATCCATAAAGTATATATCTTTCCGAATTTTGTTTTTATTGAGAGTAATGAGTGATTCTGAAGAATTAAGTATAAACTTAGCTAAAAAGATGGATTCAACTGACCCTCTTCGTCACTTCAAAGAGAGATTCTTTACACCCACAGATAGCATCTATCTCAATGGTAATTCCTTAGGGTTATTATCAAAAGATGCAGCTACAACATTATTGAGAGTTCTTGATGAATGGAAAACTTTAGGAGTTCAAGGATGGGGAGTAGGAGATAAACCATGGTTTTACCAAGCAGAAAAACTTGGTGAGAAAGCCGCACCATTAGTAGGTGCCAAACCTGAAGAAGTTGTAGCTACTGGAACTACTACTGTAAATCTTCATTCTCTTGTTAGCACATTCTACCAGCCTACAGAGGAGAAAAACAAGATATTAGCTGATGAACTAAATTTTCCTACAGATATATATGCTCTTCAGAGTCAAGTCAAGTTAAAAGCTTTAGATCCAGCTAAATCCCTCAAATTGGTAAAGAGTGATGATGGCAAATTTCTTGATGAATCTAAGATAAAGCGAATGATAACTAAGGACGTAGCTTTAGTAATCCTTCCTTCAGTTCTTTTCAGAAGTGGACAGCTTCTAGATATTGAAGGGATAACAGAGAATGCTCACAGCAAAGATGTCCTCATAGGATGGGATTGCTCTCACTCAGTTGGTGTTGTTCCTCACAAATTTGATGAGTGGAATGTTGACTTCGCTTTTTGGTGTTCATATAAATATCTCAATGCTGGTCCAGGTGCCAGTGCATTCATTTACGTAAACGAGAAGCATTTTGATAAAGATGCAGCTTTAACTGGGTGGTTTGGATATGTTAAAGAAAAGCAATTTGAGATGAATATTCATTTTGAACAAGCTAGAAGCGCAGGTGGTTGGCAAATATCATCACCAGCAATTTTAGGTTCAGCAGCTTTGGAAGGTTCATTAGATCTTATTACTCAAGCTGGAATTGAGAACATTCGTGATAAATCGTTGAAAATGACTTCCTACCTAATATATCTAATTGATAACATTCTAACAGATGAACCCTATAGCTTCAAACTCGCAACTCCTAGATTACCAAATCAACGTGGAGGACATATTGCCTTGGAGCACGATGATGCAACATCTATTCATGAACAACTCTTAGAGTTTAACATCATACATGATTTTAGACCACCAAACTTTCTGAGATTTACTCCATCTCCATTAAGCAATAGCTATGAGGATGTCTGGAGATTAGTTGACACACTTAGAAAAATCATTGATGAAAAAAATGCATGATGTTTTTTTCTTTCTAAAGATTTATTAAAATCATAGTTCTTTTTGAGCTTGAATGTTAGCTGTAGAAACTAAAGGTTTAACCAAAGATTATGACATAAAGAAAGATGGTCAAAGAGCTCATCTAAGAGCAGTTGATACTCTTGATATTGCAATAGAAAAAGCAGAGATTTACAGTCTACTTGGCCCCAATGGGGCAGGAAAAACAACAACTACACGCCTTCTAACGGGGATTTTGCAGCCTTCTATAGGTGGTGCAAAAATTCTAGGTTATGATATAGTAGATGATGCTTCTACGGTGAGAAGTCAAGTAGGTCTTCTTACTGAAACACCAGCTCTTTATGAAAGACTAACTGTTAGACAAAATTTGGAATTTATTGCTAACTTATACAGTCTTCCAAAAGAGGAAATAAAACCTAGAATTGAAGAGCTTATCGATCTTTTTGACCTATCTGACAAAATAGATTTACCTTCAGGTTCTTTAAGTAAAGGTATGAGACAAAAAGTAGCTATTGCAAGAGCAATGATTCATGACCCTCCAGTAATTTTTCTAGACGAACCTACTGCATCTTTAGCACCAGAATCTGCGAAGGTTGTTAGAGATCAAATTTCAAAATTGTCTAAGCTAGAGGAGAGAACTTTCTTTATCTGTACACATAATCTCTTTGAAGCAGAAAGATTATCTTCAAGAGTTGGAATAATAAATCATGGAAAACTCATTGCTGAAGGTTCTCCAGAGCAACTCAGAGATCTTAGAAAAGATGAGACGGTGACAGTATTCAGATTTGCAGTTTGGGATGATGTTATTAAGAATTTCTTCCAAGAAAGAAATTATCAAGTGCTTGAATTTCAACCTGAGAGGAAATCAATCTCGATTTTTATTAATGATATAGAAAAGGAAACCCCAACTATTATTG
>JAEOSZ010000059.1 GCA_016840095.1 Candidatus Heimdallarchaeota archaeon | reverse complement strand
TAAAACAGACTTTCATGGTGGAAGAAAATACTCTGAAGGTTTTGAAAACGATCCTGATGCACAAAAAGCTGTTGAAATTATGCATAGGGATGAACTAAAAGGAACAAAGCCTGAAAAAGTAGCCAAACTAACTCTTAAAGCTATCAAAACTAGACGGTTAAAACCTAGATACATTCTAGGTTTCAAATATTATTTCTTTGAAACTCTGATGAGATTACTCCCTCATACTTTGCATAGTTTTGCTATCAGATTACTATATGGTGTACCAAAAAAAAGAAAATAGAAAATTAAAAAAATCTTTAATTAGACGCGATTTCGATGGAATATTTATAACAAAGCTATTATTTTTTTACTGTACGACTGCTAAGCTAATGAATCACGTTGGAGTGATAAAATATGACACAATTTTATAAGAAATGTGATAGATATTTGCGTTTTGGTGAAGCGACTCTATTAAAGAAGACAGGAATCTATCCTTATTTTCACCAAATAACAGGAGAACAAAATCCAATTGTTCAAATGGATGGTAACAAGGTGATCATGCTTGGAAGTAATAATTATCTTGGAATGACATCGCATCCTAAAGTTAAGGAAGCTGCTCAGAAAGCTATTGAAGAGTATGGTGTCGGTACCACTGGATCAAGATTACTCAATGGAACTATGGAAATTCATCTAGAATTGGAGAGAAGATTAGCAAATTTCTTTGGAACAGAAGACTGCTTAGTCTTTTCAACAGGAATGCAAGCTAATCTTGGAGCAATTTCTGCAATGATTTCTGAAAAAGATGAATATATTTTATCCGATCAACAGAATCATGCTTCAATAATAGATGGAATTAAACTTGCTAGGATGGATTCTGATAACAAGAAAATCTACAAACATAATGACATGGAAGATTTAGAGAAGTGTTTGAAAGAAGTGCCAAAAGGAAAAGGGTTGATTATTACCGATGGAGTTTTCTCAATGGAAGGAGACATTGTAAAACTTGATGTTCTTGCTGATTTAGCCGAAGATAATGGTGCAGGAATTTATGTTGATGATGCCCATGCAGTAGGTGTTATTGGTCCTCATGGAAGAGGAACTGCAGCTCATTTTGATTTAGTTGACAGAGTAGGCATAACTATGGGAACATTCTCAAAAAGCTTCGCAACAATAGGAGGTTATATTGCAGGCAGCAAAGCAGTAACTAATTGGCTTAAACATAAAGCAAGATCGTTTATTTTTTCTGCTAGTCCTCCACCTGCTAATTGTGCTACTGTTATGGCAGTATTAGATATTATAGAGAAGGACGAATCTTACCGAAAGAACGTCTTATCAGTAGCTGGTAAAGTAAGAGATGGGTTAAGGGATATTGGTTTTAATGTCGGTGATTCAAGCACAGCTATAGTTCCTCTGATGGTAGGAGAGAGAAGAAAGACAATGAAGTTCTTCAAAGAATTATATGACCACAAACCTCTGGG
Source organism: Candidatus Heimdallarchaeota archaeon (assembly GCA_016840095.1). GTDB lineage: Archaea > Asgardarchaeota > Heimdallarchaeia > Heimdallarchaeales > Heimdallarchaeaceae > UBA460. Next base: position 3,687 of record JAEOSZ010000059.1, on the reverse strand, counting down.
AATATTCTCTAATCCTGTTGTTCATCCTGCAACAGCTAAAGGGGAAGAGTTAATCCGATCTTCGTATATAGCAACAATGACAGAAGAGATAGTAGGAGATGCTCTACAAATCTTTGAAGAAGTAGGAAGAAAAATGAAGATTATCTGAAAGGATTAATCTTCAAATCATTCTAATTTTGTTTCATTTTTCTAACATATGCAACCATTGGTATTAGAATACAGACTAGAAATAGAGAGATTACACTCCAACTAGATTCTTCAGTAGTTTCAGATGATATTTCTATTTGAACTAAATCTTCAATTGCGAGTTCATTGTAGTAATTATCGATTATTTTAATATCCACTGTATATAATCCTATATCCATCAATATTTCTACGCCATAAATTCCAGGCTGATTTTGAATAAGATCCTCCTTATATGCTGGATAGTCAGATAACCGTTCTCCTGTTGTCTCATTAAGTTCATAAATTCTAATTTTGGGGGTTTGTATTCCTGATGCATCTGAGAGTTCTACACTTATAGTAACAATATCTGGATGAGTAGGATAAAGAAACTCTACAGTTACCTCTCCCATTACTGGAAGATCATCTTCAAAGATTCCAATTGCTTTTCCAATGGCACAACACATATGACCTTGCCATGCATTACTCTTAACTCCAGTAACAATATTTCCATCGATTACAGGTAAAACGAATCCAACATATGTAGCTCCAGCTGCTTCATAATCTGCAATGAAAGCTGTGTCACCAGTAACATTTTTCCCATCAATAACATCAGCATAAGCTAAGACTCTAACTCCAGTACACCAGCCACTGACGACAAGATTGGCATCTGCTGCGTCTTTAATTAAATCTAATGCTATTTGGCTGGATAAGAGATTTACATGGCTTAAACCAGGTAAAACACTAACACAATCATAAACTGTGATATCTCCTATATTGGAGATAAGAACATTAGTATTCAAAGGGGTATTACCATAAAAGTTACAGGAGATAACTGTTTCTTTTAAACCGGCAATAGTGACATTCCATCCAAAACTTCTGAATGTAGATATGATTTCAGGAGCATTTGCACCGTATTCATCATCAACAATTGCAAGGACATCAATTGGGAGATCATAGGAAGTAGTAATAGCAGAATTACCGACAAAACCTACTAAAATCAAAAAAAGTAAAGCACATTTAAACATCATTCTCAGATTTACATCTTTCTTCAAAGAATTCACCATTTAAAAATGCACTATGTTAGAACACTTAAAACAATTTCCAGATTTAGATTCTGCATAAGATAGAAGAAAACTTACTCAAACTTTATTAATCTTAATATAAAAAATAACAAAATGACTAAAAAAACTGAGAAAAGGAAATTTAAAGCTAGATATGTTTTAATTCCTGGTGTTTTGATATTTATTGGATTAATATTTACAGGTATAGGGTTTATATTTTCCTCATTCATACCATTTACAGATCCTTTTGATTTAGATAGTTTATGGACAGGGAACTACATTATATTTGGTTCAATTGGATATATGATATTAATATTCATGCCTCTTATGATATTTACATTATCACGAAAAAGAAACACTCTTCTAACTAGTTTCCAACTCTCTAAAATCGGTCCCTATGCTCCAGGGTATAAACCATCAGTAGGAGTCAAGAAAGCTAGTTTCTGTGAATATTGTGGATATCAAGTACATGCAAATGAAAGAGAATGCCCTGAATGCGGTGGACCGATTCAGTCAATTAAATCCAGCTATTTATCTTAATTCCTCTTTTTTCTTAATTTTTGTTAGAAACTAGTTTTTATATCGCACACTTTGCATCTTTTTCTTAACCATCCACACTGTGATTAGGTATGCTAGAATTAAGAAGAAAGAACAAATCTACAGATTCAAAAGGCAGTAACTTCCCTATTGTTATTCTTGGAATTATTGGAATGTTCACTATTTCTTCTGTTTCGATCTTACATACTAATGAAAAGGAATTCATACAGGGGATTCTATTTTCTGCAACCAATTTTCAGATTTCTCTTTATGATACAGTCCTTTACATCTCCTATCTAATCATTGGTATCTTAGTTGGAATAATTTCTGATAAAATAGGCAAAAGGAAATCATTTATCATTGTAGGAAGTGTAGGTGCAACTATTTTTACAGGGTTATTAACTATTGCTCCAAGTTATTCAGTCTTATTGATATTTCGCTTTCTTCAAGGAACCTTCACAGTTCTTGCTTGGCAAACATTCATGACAATGACTTTAGATCTTTCAACCCCAGAAAATCGTGGAAAAAATATGGGTATCTTCGGAACTTTTCTCGCCATTTCCATGGGATTAAGTCCAGTGATTGGAGGGTTTCTAGCAGATGCGGGGATAAATTTTCCTTATTATATAGCTGTAGCCTTTAATCTAACTACTTTAATTCTATCAATTTTAATACTAAAAGAACCTAATAACCTCAAGAAGAAGACATCTGTAATTCAAAATCTTAAAACTGTAAAGGAAACTCCCGAACTAATAATTCCAGCTGCGTTCAATTTTATCGATAGATTTCATATGGGGTTCATCATCTTTGCCTTGCCGTTACTAATTCTTGATGTGCTTGGTTTAGAACCAAGTATGAGAGGAATTGCCATGGGAGTTTTTGCCCTGCCTTTCATTATCCTTCAGTATCCTTTTGGCAAGTTAAGTGATAAAATTGGTAGATATAAACTTCTCATCTATGGGAGTATTGGCTATGGAATTGTTTTAAGTTTAATCGGTTTAGTTGGAACTGAGAACTATATCTTACTCGTTGTAGTTTTGTTCATCTTAGGAACATTGTCAGGGATAACTGCACCTCCTAATATGGCTTTGGTTGGAGATTATGTAGGAGAAGAAAATCGAGCTACAGGAATGGGTTTTTTCAATTTCGCAGGAAATATTGGGATAGTTCTTGGTCCAATATTAGGTGGAGCATTACTAATACCGCTTGATTTCATAAGAACCTTCATCATAATGGGTGTTTTAGAGTTTGTTGGGATTTGTATACTAATACTTTGGATGCTTTTGAAAAAGCAAAAACTACTGAAAGTAGATAGATCTTCATTAAGAACTATTTCTCCTGAAGAAACAAGTCAAAATGTATTATATGTTGATTCAACTAGACAACATGAGAAATAAAGGTATTTTCGGATATTATGAGATTACTAAAATAAAAATTCTCAAATAAGTTTAATAAGGAGACTTTGTTAGTTTATTAAGATGGAGAGAATAAAAATCCGCAAAATCTATCTTATGGTTTTGCTTCTAATTGCTTCTAGTTTTTGTGTTACTGAAGGAGATTTTATCCAATCAAAGAATAATCTATTGCCAAATTATGATTTCAATATCAGGAAACCTTCTATTGAAACAGGTTTAAGCTATGCTGATCACACACCGATTATAATTCAAAATGAGGATAATTTCACTGATTATGGATTTAGTGGAAATGGCTCAGAATTTAATCCATTTGTCATAGAGAATCTAAACATCTCATCCTTTAGTCCCTCAAAATCTTCAGGTATTTTAATTGAAGGAACTTCAAGTTTCTTCGTTATTAGAAACTGCTTAATCTACAATAGATTCAATGGAGGAACCTGTGTAAACATACTCTCTGGAATTGGCAAAATAGTTAATAATACATGTTTTAATGCATCTACTGGAATCAG
>JAEOSZ010000010.1 GCA_016840095.1 Candidatus Heimdallarchaeota archaeon | reverse complement strand
GCAGGTTCAAATCTCTCATTAATTCTGCAATACTCTGACCAGTAACAAAATCAAGATTTCCTGTAGGTTCATCAGCAACAACAATTTTTGGTTTCTTAACTAGAGCACGTGCAATAGCCACTCTTTGTTGTTCTCCACCGGATAGTTGACTAGGAAACCGTTCTTCCTTTCCTTCTAATCCTACTTGTTTGAGTAATTCAAATGCTCGTTCCTTGATTTCAGATTTTGAGGTTTGACCTTGGAATTCCAAGGCTAATCCAACGTTTTCCCATGCTCGTAGACTTGCAACGATATTAAAGAACTGAAATATCCAACCAACATCATTTCGTCTATAACTATTCAATTCATCTATGGAATATTCAGTGATTTTACTTCCATCTACAATAACTTCTCCCTCTGTTGGACGATCTATTCCACCAATCATATTCAGGAGAGTGGTTTTTCCAGCCCCTGAGGGGCCAAGGACAACTACAAATTCACCTTTTCGAACAGACAGGTTCACACCATCAAGTGCAAAAACCTCTGTTTCTCCGAATTTAAAAATGCGTTTTAGATTTCGAGTTGATACCATTATTTCTTCATTCATTTTTTCTTATTCCTTTTTTGGAAAAAATAACTCCATCACTATATCTGCTAAATTATCGAAATCATCAAAATAATCCGCAAGCTCTGGTTCAAACTTGGAAAGTTTATCTACATAAGTAGCATAAATAACAATTCCATCTAGGAGACCCATAAGAAGCAATGCTTTCTCTCTTGGTTGTGTCTGTCCAAGACGTGTAAATAATGTTTCCAGAATTTGAGCATAAGGTAAAAGAGATTCAAGAAATGTTTCTTTCATCAAAAGATAAAATTGTTTGTTATCTGATTTTTCATCAATTCTAAGTAAAAACCACAGAAGCATTTTAATGAAACCTGGATTCTCTCGACCGAAAGACATAGTCTCACTAACAACCATCTTCATGACTGCTCTGAGATCTTGTGATTCTTCGATAATCGGGAGTAGATGTTGGAAATCATCTAATGTTGATCTTAAAGTAGCTAAACCTAATTCCTCTTTGGTTGAAAAATGATGAAAAATACCGCCTTTTGATATACCTGCTTCCTTAGCAATTTGCTCTGTACTAACATCAGAGAATCCATGAGCAAAAAAGAGCTTCTTCGATGCATCAATAATTATACCTTTTGTTTTACCACTTTTTTGCTGACGTTTATTTGATGATTTCATTGTACATAATTAACCGACTGGTCGGTTAAAAATTTTTCCCAATTTAGAAAAAAATGAATTATTTATTGCTAGATTTAAGTAATAACTCTAATGCTTTAGCAAGCTCTTGAGAACAAGAAGATGCTCTCTTACAACCTGCATCTTTCAATTCCTCAATTGGAAGATCTTGAATGGTTCTACCCATTACTAATAGCTCAATTGTTTTATTGTGTCCGATGCAACCCTTTTCTCCATCAACAGTGAGATGCTTTATTATGATCTTTCCTTCTTCCTTTTTTAGCTCAAAATTAAATGAGACTTTACAAGTATCAGTACCATCAACGGGATTATATGTAAACGTCTCTGTATCTGTCATTCTAAATCTTCTCAATAATGTGTCTTCTTTACATCTTCTCCAATTCGATAAAAGAATGGTTCATTAGAACCTGAGAAAACCGTCAGCGATATTATTTTGAAAACTACTTTTCAAGAAATTGATTAATTTCCTTAAATGAGATGTGGTCGGCAATAGTTTTGCCATAATAAGCCTTCTTGATAATCATTTTTTCAATTAAGAAATCTGCAGGGACAAGATTTTGCTTTCCTTCCTGATCTTTAATTTTGTAACCTTTTCTCAATGCCTTGAACATTTTCCATGAAATACCACCAATGACATATTTGAACCAAGACTTCTCAACTCTGTAAAGTCTATAGATTTCCCTCTTCGGATCAGGAATTAACGGAAAGGGAACATTCTGCTTACCAACGTATTCTAACATGCTCTCTTTTGGAGATTGAAAGAAAGCTAAAATCACTATTCCTTTTTCATTCAAGTTTTCATACTGTTGAATCAATTGTGATATTCTTAGATTGCAAAGGGGGCATGATGCATATCTGAAGAACGAAAGCAAGACTTTCTTATCCTTAAAATCTTGAAGTGTAATCTTCCTTCCTGATAAGTCAATAACTGAGAAATCTATCGCTTTTTCCCCATCTTTTAGTCTCATTGGTTCATCACTATTCTAACTGTTTCCATTAAGTATAAAGTTTCCATTTAGAAAGTAAAAAAAACTAACATTTCTTGTTCAGTAAAATTAGTATTAATATTCAACAAAACATTTAATAATATTCAGTTTGAATAGCAATAACTAGGTAATGAAAAATGATGACTTCGTCTGATGATTTCGAAATAGAAACTACAAAAATATCACTTGATGACTTGGCAGAAGTTCTAAGTGCTATAGCAAATAAAAGTCGATTACAATTAATTGAATCTTTGTTAGAAGGAACAAATGAATTCAGTGAACTGAAAGAAGTTGTAAAACTAAGCAAAACTGCTTTGGCTCATCACTTGGAGAAGCTAGTTAGTTATGGAATACTAGTTAATACTAGTAGGGGAAAGTATAAACTAAGTGAAGATGGGAAAGTACTATTTTTAGCATTAAAAGAAGCATACGTCAAATCACAAGTAAAAAGGAAAATGGAAGCAAAAAGAAAAGCTGACCATATACAAAGAGTCTACTCCGGTAGATTTGAGAAGGAACTAGAAGTTCAATTTATTCGATTACTACCCATGAGGGTTGTAAGTTTTCAAACCATAAGTGAATCGCCTGAAAATGATGCTTGGATGAAACTCCGAGATTGGGCAGAACCAAAGGGATATTTCGATGACCTTGAAAAGAACCCTATTTATGGTTTCAATAATCCAAACCCTACACCTGGGAAAAAGGAGTATGGTTATGAATTTTGGTTAGTTGTAAGTTCTGATTTTGAGTCAGATGAAGTTATTGTTAAGGATATTCCTGAATCCTTCAATGTAGTCACTCGCTGTAATGTTGAAGATCCTATGAGAGACATACCTGAAGCATGGAAGAAGACTATCGAGTGGATAAAGAAAAACAAAATAAAGTTCGCTGATAGATGCGGTCTTGAAAAAGTCATAGTTCCAAGCCATTCTGGTGAAGGGTTCATTCTAGATATTTACATTTCAGTTGAAGAGGATAGTATACCTAAGAATTTGAAGTAAAGTTATTTGGTTGGTGAAAGAAATGCCAGAAGACAAGAAAATAAGAAAGAAGTTCGAGGAAGCACTTGATGCTTTCATAGATGAGATTAGAAAAGATCAAACCTTTACTGCAGCACTACTATTCGGTAGTTTAGTAAAGGGAACAGTCTGGGAGAAATCAGATATCGATTTAGTTCTCATAACAAAGGATCAGAAAACACCTTATCGAGATTTCTGGTTAATGGATGACGATATCAAAATTCAAGTTACAGTTATGACTAGAAATAGTTTCATAAGACACCAACAAAGATCATTACAAGGTTCTGGAACACATCATGTTTTAACCACAAGTAAAGTTCTTTTCTCAGAGGATCCAACTTTAGATGAGTTTATTGAAAGCATGAAACAAGTTGGTAGACGAGATTTCGAGTTAGAAATCCTTCGTATCGTTTGTATGGTTATTGGTGATCTTGAAAAAGCTGAGAAATATATTCTTATTATGGACGATATCGTTCAAAGTTACCTTTTCATTTACAGATTACTTGATAATTTAGCTTCGATAATCTGTATGTTGAATAGTGAAATCCCTGGAAGAGAAGCAGTAGAGCAAGCGATGAAATTCGAGCCTGAATTATTAGATCAAATTTATACTCAAGTGGTTTTAGAAAAAACAAGCAAAGATAAATTGCTCAAAATACTTTCAACCATCAGAAAATATCTAGAAGATAATACTGCAGAGATTTTTGCTCCTGTAATAGATTACCTCAAGAAAGAGGCAGCTTTCAGAGGTGTTTCTGATATCGCTAGACATCTCAATGATAGATTACAGACAACATGGTGGAATATTGCTGGAGTTGCTTTAGGGGATTGGTTGGTAGAACAAGGAATCTGTGAGAGAGTTCCGTGTCCCGTTCGTTTAACTTTACGTAGTCATGATGAAGTCAACGAAATAGGGTTTTATTATATTGGAGATGAAATGACATGAAGAATTTTATTGAAATTATAGGTGCAAAACAGAATAATCTGAAAAATGTAACAGTCAAAATACCTCGAGACGAAATGACAGTAATAACTGGTGTTTCAGGGTCAGGAAAATCGTCACTTGCTTTTGATGTGTTATATGCTGAAGGACAAAGACGGTTTCTTGAGACACTTTCCGCATATGCTCGATCAAGAGTTCCACAAATGAAACGACCTGATGTCCAATTCATAAAGGGATTATCACCCATTGTGAGTATTGATCAAAAACGTGGAATTAGCAATCCGCGATCAACAATAGGTAGTTTGACAGATATAGGAAGTTACATTCGGTTACTATTTTCAGTAGCTGGTGAAGCTTTTTGCCCTTATTGTGAGAGAAAAATCGACATTAAAACATCTGGACAATTAGCAGATAGAATAAACACATTGCCTGAAGGAACTATTGTGGAAGTTCGAGCAGCACTTTTCAAGGTATATGGTGAAGAGTATCAATATATGCTTGATCAAATCAGAAATCGAGGATATAGAAGATTTAGGATAGATAATGAAATCTATGATATTGGACAAGAAATAGAATTAGAAGAGGATGAAGAATACAAAATAGAAGCTATTATAGACAAATTCACAGTAAAAGGAGATTTGTACAAGCAAATCATTGAGACAATAGAAAATGCATTTCAGATAGGACAAAGACTCATAATTATTGATATTCTAAATCCAGATGAGGTAGATGTTGATTTAGAAAAGTTCTATGAGTTCACTTGTCCAGAACATCACACAACTTGCGGCGATTTGCTTCCATGGTTCTTTACACCTAATGATCTGGAGAGTGCTTGTGTTACATGTACTGGACTTGGAACTCATTTCAGAGCATCACCTTTCTTATTAATTGCTGATGAAAATAAAACAATACGAGAAGGTGCATTAGATACAAGAATCTTTAATTTCAGTCAAAAGACCTACAAACGTTTCAATAATATGCATGGTGTCAGGATGTACAGTCTAGCTTTACATTACAATTTCAGCTGGGATGTTCCATTCAAGGACTTACCACAGAAGATTCGAGATATTATTTTCTATGGTTCAAATGGCGAGAAAATCGAATTAGTTTTACCTCCAGATGCACCAATTCAAGATGATAAGAGAAAAGGAAGAAAGGTTGTCTTTGGTGGGCTTGTGAATGGAGTGGATCGATGGTATAAACGAATCACTAAGGATAGAACACCGAAATCCTATGAAGAAGATATGTATAAACGAGTCATGGTAGAACAGACTTGTCCAGATTGCAAAGGTTTGAAATTGCAAAAACATCGAAGGTATGTTCGTTTAAATAACAAGGATATACAAGAAGTAAATTCTCTACCAATAGATGAATTAGATGTGTTTCTCGAAAAATTATCAATCGTAGATGAGAAAAAACATCTCGCAGAACCAGTTTTAGAGGAAATAATGAAACGACTGAAAGTTATGAGAAGTATAGGTTTAGATTATTTGAGTTTTGATAGGCGAACTGATACTTTGTCCGGTGGAGAATTACAAAGAACAAAGTTATCTACTCAAATTGGTTCTGAGCTTATGGGTTTAATGTTTATCCTCGATGAACCTTCGATTGGGCTACATCCTAGAGATTCACATAAACTGATCAACATTTTACATAAAATGAGAGATTTAGGTAACACAGTAATCGTCATAGAACACGATGTTGACACTATGAAAGCAGCTGATCATGTAATCGAAATGGGTCCAGGACCAGGTATATACGGTGGAGAAATAGTAACTCAAGGAACATTAAATGATATTAAAACTCATAAAAAATCCATTACTGGTCAATATCTCTCAGGAAGAAAAACTATTGCAATTCCTTCTAAAAGAAGAGAATCAAATGGACACTCACTAGTAATTAAGGGAGCTCGAGAAAATAACTTACAAAACGTTGATGTGAAGATTCCTCTTGGAAATTTTGTCTGTATAACCGGAGTATCAGGATCAGGTAAAAGTAGTCTGATTCATGAAATTCTCTATAAGAATTTATACTCTGTTTTTAGAGATAAAAGAATAATTCCCGGTGAATGTGATAAAGTAGAAGGGATTGAACACATTAAGGACATTAGAAATATCGACCAAACACCTATCGGACGCTCTGCAAGATCGAATCCTGCGACTTATATTGGGTTCTATGATAAGATTAGACGATTATACGTAGAACTAGAAGAGTCAAAAGCAAGAGGATACGAACTAAAACACTTTAGCTTCAATGCTAGTACAGGTGGAAGGTGCCCAGAATGTAGTGGTTGGGGAAGAATAATCACACCATTACAATATATGGCTGATATTGAATCAACTTGTACAGTTTGTAAAGGAACTCGATTTAGAAAAGAGATTCTCGAAATAAAGTATCAAAATAAAACGATTTCAGACATTCTTGATATGAGTGTTGTAGAAGCTCTTGATTTCTTTAAGGCTGATAATTATCTTTCCCACAAACTAAAAGTCATGCAAGATTTAGGACTAGGTTACTTGAAAATAGGCCAATCCTCCTCTACTATCTCAGGAGGGGAAGCACAAAGAATCAAACTAGCCAATGAACTTGGGAAGATAAAACGAGATAAAGATAATCTGTATATTCTAGATGAACCCACTACTGGTTTACATCTTGCTGATATCCAAAGACTCCTCGACATAATTAATCGGCTTGTAGATGAAGGAAACACAGTAATCGTCATTGAACACAATCT
>JAEOSZ010000058.1 GCA_016840095.1 Candidatus Heimdallarchaeota archaeon | reverse complement strand
GTTGCATATTTCTTGGGTCTTCCGGGACCTTTTTTTTCTGTGTCATTCACTTTGACCACCTCATTATCGTCTCGAGACAAAAAAGATTCTCACACAAATATATAAAGATTATTGTCTCGGGACAAAAAAAACCATAAATATTAGAATTTGACTTAGAACAAGAATATAGAGTTTAAAATAGCATTTCATAACAACTAGACTATAAACTTAATTAATAACAGAATTCGGGACGAAATTAATCTGTGTGAAGTTTGAAACCGCAATTCTTGCAGAATCGCCAATTAGGGTCAATTTCCTTTTGACAAACTGGACATCTTTTTTCTTCTGCTAAAGCAGTAGTTTTTTTGACAGTTTTTGTTACTCTAAAGATTTTTCCTGGAAGTTTATGCATAGACAACAATCCTATATATATCTTGGTTCTCTTATTGTAAGTCTGCAGTGTTCACAGCGACGAGGCCATTCCTTATAATTTACAACTTTTTCCATCTTTCTTTTACATACTGGACAGTTTTCATATTCTTTTTCAGGACTCAAACGTTTCTCTTTTTTCTCACGTTGTGGTATCTTTTTTCTAACTTCTTTCTTGCCAGCTTTTGCAAAAAGTTTGTGCATATTCCCAGTTATTTCTCTTAAAAATAAAAAGATGTCGGAGAACTATTAAGTAAATTGGGATAAAGATATAAAATCACAGAACTAATACCTACTGAAACAAATGCAAGTAAAATTAACCAATATTGTTGACAAATTTGCTTTAACAAGCAAAGATTTTATCTCTTCAGATGGTCTATCCTATTTAATAGAGTTTGAGAATCAGAAAATCCTTTTTGATTCAGGTGATCAAAGTTTAATATTAGAGAATAACATGAGGTTATTAGAAATTGATCCTAAAACTATAGACAAACTAATTCTAAGCCATGGACATTATGATCACACTTTTGGAATTGAGTACTTGTTATCAGCAAGAGGTGATACTACCCCTCTTGAGATCATTGGTCATCCTTATTCATTTAAAGAAAGAAGAGTTGCAAACTTCATTACAAGATTTGCGGCTTATCTAAAGTACAAAATGGTTAATTTCGGTTTTCCTAATCTATCCAAAGAACTTCAGGACAGATATATTCCCAAACCTGTTACAGAACCATTTGAGTTAACTCCATTCTTAACAACCATAGGTGAAATATCTGAATGGCCTGAAAAGGACAGTAAAAACAAAACATTGGCTATTAAGATAGATAAAAAATTTGTAGAAGACGACATTCTAGATGACCTTTCATTAGCTCTAAAAACCAAAGAAGGAATTGTTCTCGTTCTTGGTTGTGGTCATGCAGGGGTACTCAATATTTGTGCTAGAGCTAAGGAGCTTTACCCTCAAGAAGACATTAAAATGATAATAGGTGGCACACATCTAGTAGCTCTAAAAGAAGAAAAAGATCTAGAATATGTTGCTAAGAAACTAGAAGAAGTCTATAAAAAACCTATGTTATTCTTTAGTCACTGTACTGGAGAAAAAGCAACTAAGTACCTAAAAAACTACTTTGGTGAAAATCTAGTTAAATCTTTTAAAGTTGGTGAGACTTTATCTTTTGAATGTTAACATTTAAGAAACCAGTGTAACGAACTAACTATAAAACAAGAGAGGAAATTCCCCCGATGACACATCTAATTACATATTTTTCACATTCAGGAAATACCAAGAAGGTAGCTGAAATTATTTTAGAAAAAGCAAGAAAAGCTGACATTGATATCGTTTGTAAAGAAGTCAATAATGTTAGTGAAGAAGATATAATTAATGCAGAAAAAGTTATTATAGGAACACCAGTACATGGTTTGATTCTGTTTGCTCAACATGCCGCAAAACCAGCAAGAGATTTTGTAAAAGCCCTTCCTGAGGATCTGCAGCAGAAAGAGTTTTTCTTATTTGCTACATATTTGTTCTTCCCAAGTAATGCTCTTATTGGAATAGAGAGAACAATTCAAGAGAAGCAAGGTAAAGTAAAAAACTATGTAGCAATGCACAGAAAAAAGAAAGAAGAACTTGCACAAGCAGTCTTTGAGTTGATTTCTTCCTAAAGATTTCCTTTTCTTTTTTCTTATACTTCAATAATTATTTTATCCCTAACAAATATATGCTAGTTTGAGTATGTATGTTTTATGAGATTTGTTTTAATCTCTGACACCCACATTGGAGGACGCTTTGATGAGCTTATGTTTTACAAAGGGATTGACATAGCAAATTCTGTAGATGCTGAATATCTAATTCACTGTGGTGATTTGACTAATGATGGAACACTCGCTCAGTATGAGATTGCCAAATTATATTTAGAAAAGATAAACAAAGATAAGGTATTCTTCATGATTCCTGGAAATCATGATGTGAAAAATGTTGGAGATTTATTATGGGAAGAAATGATCGGAGAGAGATTTTTTGTTCATGCAGATAAGAATAAGCAAGTCAAAATACTTGCTTTAGACTCCACTGAACCAGATAGTAATTCTGGAAGGATGGGCCCAAAAGCAATTAAGAGAATTTATGAAGAATTCGAGGAGATACCTGAACATTGGTTAAAGGTACTAGTTCTTCACCACCATACTTTGCCCATCCCTTATACAGGGAGAGAACGAAGTGCAATTTTTGATGCTGGAGATGCAATCAAGGCGATTTTAGACAACAATATTCATCTTGTTTTCAATGGCCATAGACACATTAGTAATGTTTATCGTATGTCTGATGGCTCTATGCAAGCTTGGATAATCAACTGTGGTACTTTATCTTGTAAGAAAACTAGATATAGAGAGGAATATTCAATGACCCTTATAGATGTTGACTTAAAATCAAATGATTTAGCTATAAGAGTCGCTTTGTTAAATAAGGATCCTGTTGAAGAAAAAATCCAATATTCTGGAAAATTTCAAGAAATTACTCCTCCAATGAAAAAAGAACCCATTGCTTCGATTATTCAAATAGGTAATACTACAATTTCTGATCATCTTTTTGATGCTGAATCTTACAATAAAGCAGTTACTGCAATTAATGACACACACTGTGATTTAGTTGTGCACTGTGGCGAAGTAACAGGTAATTCATACTTAAATGAATTTGAATGGTCCAAAGTCCTCCTGGAAAAGATAGAACGACCCAAACTAATAGTACCTGGTGATAGAGATAGTTTTCCTCTAGGGTGTCAATTGTTTCCAGAATATGTAAGTAAACCTCTCCCTATATTTGAAAATGACAATCTTCTTGTTCTAGGGTATAATAGCTGTATAATTGATGAGCATTTTGGAAGACTTGGAAGAGGTAACACAAGCAATATAATTGAACAACTTGCTAATTCTTCAAAACTAGGTGTAGTGGCATTTCATCATACATTGATTCCTTTACCTAGAACCAAACATGATGCTGAATTAACAGACGCAGGTGATGTTTTAGCTGCTCTAACAAGAAATAGAGTAAATCTAGTTTTAACAGGAGCTAAAAATCAAGCAGGTTGTTGGCAGGTTGAAGATACAGTTTTTGTTAATTCTGGAACCCTTAGTAGTTACAATATAACTAAAAAAGAGGGAACCAGCTTCAATTTAATTAAAATATATAAAACTAACATAGGTAAATACTACGAGGTAGAAGAATACATTATTAACAAATTTAAGTATAGAACTATTGGTTTATTCCATGTTTCAGATATTGCAGAACCAATGAAGTTGCCTGAAAGGATAAAATATGTAACAAATACTTAATAAAGCAAAATTGTGGTAAAAAAAACCATTTTAACAAGTTTTTTATTTCTTGAATCTATTTGTTAAGCTTGTGACAGAGGAACTTTCTCTTCAAAAACAAAATAAATTCTTTCCACTTAAGATCAACAACGTATCTGAAGAGATGAAACCTTGGATTGAAGAAGCAGACAAAAGGATTTTTTGTCTGGGAGCAGGAGAAAGAGTAGTTCCGATTGCATGTACTATAATGAGCATTGGATTTGGGAAAATACTCTATGCAGCAAATGAACTTGGAGCAAATGTAGAAGATTGTAAACCCTTTATCCTTTTTGCCCCAGATTGTACTATTTCCTTTAACAAAACTAGAAATGAGAGAGGTTTTAGCTATGGAGCTCTAGTTAAAGGAGAATTTTCTGGTATGATTTCAACTAACAATTCTATGCCTAATGCATGTGGATATACTATTGGAGAGCTAATTTGGGATAAAACGGATGTTGCCCTTGTTAACCATCTAAAACACAAACAGAAACAAATTGGCAAGGATTACTTACAACAACTTGGAAAAGGAAACCACTTTTCAGCTGTTTATTGTGTAAAAGATCCAATTACTGGTGAAGACACAATGAAACGATACATCAATGTCCACAGTAGTGGAAAACTTGGAACTCGTTTTCTTTATAATCTTGATTGACTCAATGGTCATGAGGGATATCATAAAGTAGAAACACCTCATGGACTTGTTGAACTGTTAGAAGGAGATGCTAGAACAGTTTACTTAGAAAAATATCATGAAGGAGATAAGATAAACGCTTTTTATCGAGAGGAAGTTTTAGAGGAAATAATAGGAGAAGGAAGGTTCAAAATATTGGAGGAAATAACCCATCAAGGACTTTCAGAGAATGGTGATTTTCACAGATTAGGTGTGCAAGTACATGATGGTGAAGTACCTATAGCATTCAATTCTGAAGAAGGAATGATAATAGTAGAAATTAAACAAAATTTAAGTGATGAATTTTTGAGAAAATGGGAGCAATATGATGCTGTGAAAGCTTTAGGATATAGAAACGAACTTAAAAAAGTCAATTTTAGTCCTCATGGAGGGGGGTATGAATTCCGTCTGCCTGTTAAAGGTTTTACATTAAATCTGAGTAAGAAGGGAGTAAAGAACGTTGAGATCCAATTCTCTAAAGGAGAAAAGATGTTGGACAGAGTTAAAGCAAACTATTTCAGAGAAGTTAAAGGATACATGTGCTTCAGAAGAAAACTTCCTCTAATGAGAGAAGTTTTCAGTGCTGATTTGATTGAACACATTTATGATCTAGAACCACTAATGCAGATTTATCCATTAGTCAGCATAGTGGGGGGAACCTTATGATGTGTCTTTGTCATGTTGGTGCTGATTCCAAACATAGTTGAACATATTTAGTAGACGATTAAAGTTTCATACCTGCTGGTATACACACATTCTACAGGGTACATCACTTATCCTCCTACCCCGTTCACACTATCTCTAGTGCTTTTGTATCGCATGTTGGATCCCAATTCTAGATCGGTAAAGTGGAAAGTGTTCTGTTTCTTTGCTGGCTTGATTACAGTCCTTATTTGGAGGTGGTCACATAGACTAACAAGTGGTAACTAACTTCCCAATCATAATTGGTTATTTTTTATTTAAACTAAACAGAAATGGATCAAACTATTTGACAAATATCTTTTATAAGAAACTATTTCTTAGATATATTTGATTGAATTGTTTGGAGAAATGAAAAGGCCTTTGATTATTGCTCATAGAGGTGCATCAGGTGAGTTTCCTGAGAACACAATACAAGCATTCTGGGAAGCTATTAAGCAAAATGCAGATATTGTTGAACTTGACGTGCAACTTACCCTAGATGATCAAATAGTTGTTTTCCATGATGAGGGTGTGGAACGAATATTTGAGATTAGATCTGACAAAACTATACGTGATTATAAGCTCAAGGAACTTAAGAAGTTCGATGTTGGATCATGGTTTGATAAAAGCTTTTCAGAAATGAAAATCCCTACTTTAGAAGAAGCAATTTCAGGGACACCACAAAATGCTTCTTTAATCATCGAAATCAAAGGAAACGAAGATAAACTCATCTATCAACTTCTAGATGTTTTAGACAATTGTAGGAAAACCCTAGGTTTAGGTTATATTTCTGTTAAAAATTCTGAAACAATCAGAAAAATAAAGGACGTAACAAGCAAGCACCAGATAGGTCTAATGCAGAAAGGAAGAACACCTGCTGAATTTCTAAATGAGATGTACGAAAATAATATAGGTATCGGACAAATTCAATGGAGAAACTGGGCTGAGGATGATTGGCTACTTCTTAAAGATGTAGAGTTCAAAGTGAACGCTTGTTGTGCTGATGAATTAGATGAATTCGCTTTACTATGTGGTAAAGCTGTTGATGGAATCTTAACTAATTTTCCATCAAGATTATCAGCATATTTACACAGAATGGACTATTGAGATTCAACATGAGACAGAAAGACAATTACATATAATAATAGAGAAAAAAAAAAGAAGTATGAAGTTGTTATGAAGCTTCTTTCTTCTTCTTACTTAGAAAAACTGCCACTAGTGTCCCTAAGACAAATACTATTGTATATTGGTAGTATGAGTACTCATGTATCACAAGGATGCCATCTTCAGTAAACATCCACAAGTCATTAAGATGACCTTGATCAGCTGTACTATCAAGACCATTACCACCAAATATCCAAATATTATCATCTGCATCACAGTGCATATTTGTTCGTTGCCTACTACCAGGGAAATTTGAGCTGCTTGGTTCATCTTCTACTCCATAATTTCCTCCAGCATTTAGAGTATTATTACCTGATATCCAAGCCCATTGCCATAAATCGAAATCATATTTCCAAAGATCATTCAATAAACCACCACCACTAAGAGGATGATATCCACCAAATAACCAAAGATCGTCATTTGTGTCTATGCAAGAAACACCATGCCTTCTAGAGGGAGGACTGTTAGAAGAGTTAAAGACATCCTTTACACCATAGGAACCTGCACTATTAGTTGCTTTTGAGCCTGATAACCATGCCCATTGGAAGTTTATAGTACTAAATCTCCAGAAGTCATTTAGATAACCTACTGCACCTGTTTCACTTCTTCCCCAACCGCCAAAAACGTATGCATATGTTCCATTACTAACTGCAGCTACGGTAGCTCTTGAACCTGGTATATTTACAGCACTTTCAACAAATTGGACTCCATAAATACCTGCCGTATTAGGAGAAGAACTTCCCCCTATCCATGCCCATTGATTTATTGTTGTATCGAATTTCCAAACATCACTTGCTAGATTGGAACTAGGTAGTTGCCCACCAAAAAGATAGAATCCACCATCTTCTGCAGTCCATGAAGCACAGGTAGCTCTAGCTGGTGGAAAGTTCAAGACATGGTAAACTCCTTGAGGACTAAAATATCCTGAATCATCTGCTATAATACTTCCACTCATTATTGCCCAAGAATTAGAAGTAATATTGTAGCACCACATATCAGCCTTGAAGTAATTTGTGTGGTCTTGACCACCAAATATCCACAGATTACCTTCTTGATCCATCCAAGAAGCACATTCATATCGAGCACTTGGGACATTGCTTGCATTGAATTCTTTCCATGTATCAAAATAATACGGATTATTTCTATAAGCAGAACCAGAAAGCCAAGCCCATTTTTGGCTTGTAATGTTGAATCGCCATAAATCGTTCATGTATCCTGTATAACTGTCATTATCATAACCGTATCCACCAAAAATCCACAAACAATTTCTAGATGCATCCAAGATTGTAGCACTTCCTTCTCTCGCACCAGGATAGGCATTTGAATCTTCGACTCCAATTAAACCATATAAAGGAGCTTGACTATCAAACTCACTTCCAGAAAGCCAAGTCCAAGAATCTTCAAAGGAATCAGCATAAGCTCCATCAGAAATAGCAACAAATGAAAAACTCAAAATTAAGATAAGTAGTATACTTCTGTTAACTAACTTTGTCAGCATAAAAACCAAGTTTATAATAATAGAACTCTCTACTTAAACATTTTTCACGAAATCTTCTTATAAAAACTAGTGGTACAAAGTATCAGTGTTATTACATGTCTTCATTGAAAACTGAAATTGAAACAGCTGAAGTTTATGATTTTCTAATTAAGAATTTCAGTAATAACATAAGTAATGTAAAGACACTAAAAGGAGGGGAATTATCAAAGGCATTCTCTTTTGAAGCTCAATCCGATGAATTTGTTATCAAAGTTCGCAGAGTGAGAAAGAGATTAAGAATACAACACCCATTCCATAAGGAAATAATTATAGCTAATGTCCTAAAGGAACAAGGTTTTGACATACCAGTACCAAAGACAATTCAACATGGGGTTTTCAAAGAAGATAAGGGAGAGAAATTTGTCTACACCATAGTCGAAAAAGCATCGGGTAATCCAGTACATCTCTTCCCAGAGGACGAAGCTATATCTATTGATAATCTCTTAATAGAGTATCTTCATCAAATTCATCTAGTTGATGTTTCTAAAACACAAGGCTATGGAAAATGGCAAGAATGGAGCAAAGCCCATTTCAACTCTATGAACGAACACATTCTAGATTTGATAGAAAAACAAAAAATCTATATTAATAGTAAATATTCAACTGGAATTTATGAAAAAGAGTTATACGAAAATGGCTTAAGTAAAATACTCGAACTCACTGAATTTTGCTCAGTAAAACGATATTTAGTTCATGCTGATTATGGGTATGATAATGTTTTAGCAGATAAAAATGGAAAAATTACTGCAATATTTGATTGGGAGCATTCACTTTTTGGTGATTTTGTTTATGATATTGCTTGGATAGACTTTTGGTGCTTTCGACCTGAAAATACTTATTCTAAATTATACTGTGAGAAATACAAGAGTTCGGAAAGATTGGATTTTGAAAACTATGATGAAAGGCTTCAGTGCTATAAGTTGTTTATAGGAATGACTGCTGCAGGTTTTTTTAGTGAATCTAATCAAAAAGATAAGTATCTTGAAGCGAAAAAACTGATATTAGATTTACTTTAACAGAATTTGAAAATCCAGAACAAATATTAACGCTTCATACCTTGCTAGTTTATGTCAGTTGAAAGGAACAAGGAAATAGGTAGATTATGGTTTGAAGAAATGTGGAGTAAACCTGATTTTGACCTAGCACATCAAATAATTCATCCAGATTATGATCCAGAGTGGGTACAAATTCCTAAGAAGGGACCAGAACAAGTAATTCACGAGATGAAATACTTCAGATCAGCTTTTCATGATTTGACATATAAGATTCAAAACATCATTGCAGATGAGAAAAAAGTTTGGGTACATTATAAAGCATCTGCAGTACACAGTGGAAATGCTTGGGGCTTTGAACCATCAAATAAGAAAGTCGAACTTGAAGCGATGGCAATTCTAGAAATTGATTGTGATGGAAAGGTAATAAATCGATGGGGGGCATTTTCTCTATTTGATATGCTAGTAGAACTTGAGTTAGTTCCACCTCTATGGGAATTGAGCCAATACTTTCCTAAAAAAGAGTAGAAAGAGGAAGCTGCTATTCTAAATCACTGATAGCTTTGTCTATTTTTTCGATCTTTTTCAACAAGCCTTCCTTGCATTCTTTGAGATGTTTCAGCTTTGTTTCCTTGTCTTCATTACCTTTGAATTCTCCACAGTTGTGATGTTTTCCTTTACAATCTTTGTCCATTTTTTTAACCTGCTTTAGTTTTTAAAGTGTTATTACTTTAGATATGAAAGTATTTATATAAAAGGTCTTTCTAATGTAGTTTTAAGTAACTATGTAATTGTGAAGTAATATGAGTAAAATCAACGAATATCCGTCTATAGTGAAATGTTCTCACGAAAAAAATGGTTTTCCTTGTTTCATACCAGCTCAAAGAGTTTTGAATTTAGTGGGAAAGAAATGGAGTATTCAGCTAATAAATGTCTTAAGTGATGGAAGAAAGGTTAGATACAAAGAACTTAGAGAATTGCTACATAAAGGTTGGAAACAAAACAAAATAAGTGATGCAACTTTGTCGGCAAGATTAAATGAGTTATCAGAAGAAGGATTACTTCTACGAGACATTCATGCTGAAATTCCTCCAAAAGTGGAATATTCTCTTTCAGAAAAAGGCGAAGAGTTATCAAAAGCTCTCCAACCATTAATTGAGTGGACTATCAAAGCATGTCATGAATAATATGGCTGATTAATATGAAGAAAAAATACATAAAAGGAAAGTATGGAATTTATGACCATTTCTCCATTTTAGTGCTAGCGCAAAATCCTTGGAAAGAAACGGATAGAGAGAGAATACATAATATTTCACTTAACAAAAGAAAGAGTGTAAGAGATCATGATTACCACTTTTATCACAGATTAACATATAGAGATACACAACCGGGCTACAGTACCTGTTTATTGTGCAATCAAATCTACAAGATATTCATGAATCTTAAGCAAGATAGAGACTACATGCTATTTCAAGGTCACCACTATATTGAACCAGAGGACTTCGGTGACCTTTTTGAATTTTCAAAACTTCTTCTTGAAGATGAAAAAGTAAAGAAAATCTATGTACTTTATCTAGATAGACTCAAGGAATTTAAAACAGAAGATATAAACAATTTTTACAATGAGGATATTCAAGCATTAATCAGCAGTGAAAAGGTAACTATTGAGAATTTTAAGAAGATACTTCAAATGAAAGAATTCAAACAAAGAACTCAATATGAGATTTTAAAAACAAGTTACTACTAAAAGAGAAAGTCTAATTAATACATAATTTACAAGCATTCTGTAATAACCAGAATTTGGGTGAAATAAATTTGACTTTCGGTGATGAGTGTAAAGAAGCTATTCTAAAAGGAGATTTAGATTTAGCAAAAAATCTTGCTACTAAAGCTGTAAAAGAGAAATTAGATATTAATGAAGCAATTGACGCTTTTTCTTTAGCAATTCGTGAAGCAGGAGATTTATTTGAAGAAGGAGAGTTTTTCCTACCCGAGCTAATGCGAAGTGCAGAAGCGATGAAAGCAGCTATGGTGATTTTTGATCCAATTCTTAAAGAAGGAAAAGATGACAGATATTTAGGTAAAGTTGTTATCGGAACTATTGAAGGAGACATTCATGATATAGGCAAGACTCTTGTAGCTTCTATGCTATCTGCTGAAGGATTTGAAGTATTTGATCTAGGAGCGGATGTTCCTGTAGATACTTTCATTGACAAAGCAATTGAAGTAGATGCTAATATCATCTGTATTTCAGCATTACTAACTACTACAATGACAGGTCAAAAACGCTTAATTGACCAGCTTAAAGAGAAGAATATCCGAGATAAGTTTAAAATATTAATTGGTGGGGCACCTATTTCAAAGTCTTGGGTGGAGGAAATTGGTGCAGATGGATCAGCTGAAAATGCTGTAAGTGCAGTAAAATTGGCAAAAACAGTATTAGGGATTTAGGAGGTTTTTCACTGAGCAGAAAGAAATCCATTATGGAACTATTGCAAGAAAAAATTGTTATTTTAGATGGAGCAATGGGATCTCTGCTCATTGATCAAGGTTTAGAACCAGGAACACCTCCAGAATACTGGAATGTTTCTCATCCAGAGAAAATTCAAAAGATTCACTTAGATTATTTTAAGGCCGGATCAGATGCTGTACTTACAAATACATTTGGTGGTTCAAGGATGAAACTATCAGCACACAAACATGGTCACAGTGTTGATAAATACAATAAGAGAGCAGTAGAACTGGCAAGAGAAATCTGTCCAGAAGATAAATTCATAGGGGGAGACATAGGGCCATCAGGAGCTTTTCTACCACCTGTAGGTACAGTTTCAGTGGATGACTTCTATGAGAATTTCCTTGAACAAACTGGTATCCTTAATGATGCTGGTGTGGATTTTTTCTTTGTTGAAACCATGGTTGATTTGAAAGAAGCTGAAGCAGCAGTTAGAGCAGCAAAGAAAACATCAAATCGCCCAGTTTTTGCTTCAATAACATACCAACTAACTAAACGAGGTTATTTTACAATTATGGGGAATTCTGTTGGAGACTGTGTGACAACTTTGGAGAAAGTCGGAGCAGACGTTATAGGTGCAAATTGCACCATAGGTAGTGACGAAATGATTGATTTAATTTCCATCGCATCTAATGAAACAGATCTTCCGATTTCGGCAAAACCTAATGCAGGAAAACCCCAATTAATTAAGGGGAGAACTATTTACCCTACAACCGAAAAAAATTTCACAGCAGACATCGTACAAATCACTAAGAAAGGAGCTAAAGTTGTAGGTGGATGCTGTGGTACAAGCCCTAAGTATATCGAAGATATAGTAAAGAATCTGAGTGGATAATACCTTGAACATCATAGATAACTTCAGTATAGAACTAGATGATGAAGAAATTCTTAGATTACTTCAAAACAAAAGTTCACCTGAAAAACCAAGAGAAGTACCTCCATCATTACTAGAAGATATTGAGGAGATGAAAACAGAAGCACTCCCTCTCATTCAACCAAGAGCGGTTTATGATATCTTTGCGAGTGATATCCTAAAACCTAGGTTCTTATTCAACAAATCTGAGAAGACTGTCTTAGCAATATCCACTATTGGTAATAAATTGGAATCCTTGAGTAAAACATATTTGAAGAAAGGCAATTTAGCTCAAGGAGTTATTCTAGATGCAATAGCATCTCATGCTGCTGAACAAACTGCTGAATATGTAAATCAAGAAATCCTAAAAGAAATAGTTGATGAAACTAGAGGAAAAGCTGTAACATGCAGATTCAGCCCAGGATATTGTCAGTGGGAGTTGGATAAAGGTCAAAGAACTATTTTTGGTTTTCTTGAAGGACCTAAAATTGGAGTATCACTAACCCAATCAATGATGATGAATCCTGTTAAATCTGTCTCTTTTGCGATTAATATTGGAGAAGAAGTTGATGAGGAATTAGGTTTAAGAGGTTGCGAAAGCTGTGATATGACTAATTGTGCTTTTAGAAGAATCTAATTATATAATCATCACTTGTAGGAAAAATTATAATATAGAGTAAATTTGAATGTGTGTAGAGTATATTGAAGGGAATTCTATGAGACCACAGATTAGTATCCTTGATGAAGATTTGAAAGAGAAAGTGTTTGTAGAAGCAATGGAAATTCTTGAAGAAATTGGATTCTTCGTTGAAAATGATGAAGCTATTGAACTTTTACAAAACGAAGGGGTGAGTGTTGATTTAGAAAACAGACGTGCAAAAATCTCTCCAGATATGGTTAAGAAAGCATTGAAAACTGCACCATCATCTGTTCCTCTTTATAATAGAGAAGGTGAATTAGTTGTTAAATTAGAAGGAAATAATATCTGTTTTGATCCTGGTTCAGCAGCATTAAATGTTTTAGATCCGGATACAAATGAGATCAGATTAGCTGTAACTAAAGACTTCGTCAATTTTACTAAGGTTGTTGACCAACTCGAGAATATCTATGCTCAAAGTACTTCAATAATTTGTTCTGATGTACCTGAGGAGATAGGTGATAGATACAGACTTTTAATAGCATTATTGTTCTCACAAAAACCAGTTGTCACAGGAACCTTCGCAAAGGAATCTTTCGAAGTGATGAAAGATATGCTTGTAGCTGTAAGAGGAAGTGAAGAAGAGTTAAGAAGAAAACCTCTAGCGATATTTGATGCATGTCCTTCTCCCCCACTCAAATGGAGTGATTTAACTTGTCAAAGCATAATTGATGCTGCTAAATATGGAATTCCTTCAGAATTTGTTTCAATGCCGATGACAGGAGCTAATGCACCAGTCACTATACTTGGATCAGTTGTTCAACATGCAGCTGAAACATTGGCAGGTGTAGTAATAACTCAACTAGTTTCTCCGGGAGCACCTATAATTTGGGGAGGTTCACCCGCAGCATTTGATATGAGAAAAGGTACAACTCCTATGGGATCAATAGATACTATGTTGCTTGATCTCGGATATGTTGAAATGGGTAAATATCTCAATTTGCCAACACATGCTTATTTAGGAATGTCTGACACAAAGATTCTTGATATGCAGTCAGGAGTTGAATCTGGAATGGGGGCATTACTAGCAGGAATTAAAGGAGTGAATATGATTTCTGGAGCGGGTATGATAGATTTTGAAACAACTCAAAGTATTCAGAAAGTTGTCATTGATAATCAAATGTGTGGAATGATTCACCGTTTTAATAAAGGAATAATTCAAAGAGATGAACCTATAGCTAAGAATCTATTAATAGATTTAGAGGAGAAAACACATCTACTATCACATGATCACACATTGAAGTGGTTCAGAGAAGAGCACTTCATACCAAACAAAATAATTGATCGATCTACAAATGAAGAATGGATCAATAAAGGTAGAAAGACTGTTACTCAGAGAGCTACTGAAGAAGTAGATAAGCTCTTGAAGAAATATCCTGGAGTATCTTTAGATAAAGATAAAGTGTCAAATATCATTGAAATAATGAGCTACAAAGATTTAGATTTCAAGAAATTACTAGGATTGTAATGCCGACATTAAAAAAGCAATACTTCCAGTAAATGTTTTATATAGCTTTCACCTTAATACATTCTTGTGATTAAATGAAAAGAAATTCATTAAGAATTAAGAAAATGAGAATTCTTTTTCTTCTCATGTTTTTACTGATGATTTCTTCATTAGTAACCGTTTTTTCGAATCATTCTCCTCTTTCTGAGAGAGAAAATTACCTCAACTATACTACTAGTGATCCGCTCTATATCGATAATGATTCGGATCTTATAGGAAACAGTACAAGTGGTTCTGGAATTCCTGGAGACCCATATGTGATTGAAGATCTGAGCATTGTTACAACTGATGTTTATGGAATTTATATTGATGGTACTACTGTCAATTTCATCATCAAAAACTGCTATATAGAAGCGGGTTCATATGGTATATATATCTACGATACAGATGATGCAACAGCTGCGATTGATAATAATATAGTCAAGAATTGTGCTGCAGGAATCCTAATTGAACATACAGACTATGCTAATGTTACAAACAATTACATCGAGGATAATACTGTAAATGGTCTGAAAGTGGATATGGCCTTTGATACTCTTGTTAAAAACAATACTTGTATTAATAGTAGTATAGGTATCTTTGGTTCTGATGCTGCTTATAGTACTTTCATCGATAACAAACTTAGTCAAAATGATGAATATGGTATTAGGTTAGTAAACAGTGATTACTCCAATGTAACTGAGAATATTTGCAATAACAATAACTATGCAGGAATCTATCTTGGTAATTCAAATGCTACCTCTCTCTGGGATAATGAATGTTATGACAATTCCTATCATGGAATTGCGACTTATTTAGACATACAAACAAATATATCACTTAACAATTTACATGACAATGATTTTCACGGTATTTTCACACAATCTTCAATAGACAATAAAATTGTTGAGAACACAGTATATTCAAATGATGGAATAGGAATTTTCGTACAACTTGCAACAGGTACTCTGATAGAGGACAACATTCTAACAAATGATGGAATACACTTTGATCTAGGAGGATTATCTGCTTATGGAGGTTTAACTGTTAATGACAATCTCATCAATGGTAAACAATTTGGATTCTACTATGATGTTGATGGTTTAACTTTGTCAGTAGATATTTATGGTCAAGTCTATTTAGCAGGTTGTGACAATTCAATTGTAAAAGATCTGACTATTGCTAATACAGACATAGCTATTACTCTTAGAGGTTGTGACTCCTCTGTAATAGATAACTGTAATCTTGAAAATAATCTTGGTGGAAGTGTAAAACTTGATGGAACAATGAATTGTACAGTCAGTAATACAATATGTACTCACAATCCTAACAAACCTGGAATATTTGTAGGTGGAGGAATGCATACAACATTACTTAATTGTACAGCTAGCAACAATTACTATGGAGTACAAGTTGTTTCCAGCACTAATACTTCTGTTCTTAATAGTACATTCAACCAGAATACAATCATCAATGGATTCTTTGCTGAAGGTGGTGTAGGTAACATCAAATTCAATGCATTCACAAATGCCGGTTCCGAAGGAATAATGTTTCAGAATTATGACTATGTAAATGTATCTCACAATCTCTTTGAAAATAATATTGGGTATGGAATGTACTTAAATGATCTTTCAACAGGAAGTTGGATACATCATAATGCATTCATTGGCAATAACTTAGGAGGAGTTCAAGCATTTGATGGTTCAAATAATTTCAATTTATGGGACGATCCTTGGAATATGGAAGGAAATTATTGGGATGACCATGTTAGCGGCAATTATACTCTTGATGGTACCTTTAAGGTTAATGATACTTATCCACTAGGCAGTATTCCCCCAGGAGTATTTGAATATAGTAATTTAGTTTTCATTATCCTTTTAGTTCCTATAGTCTTTGTCAGTTCTTTGATTATTAGAAGAAGAAAAAGATAATTTTTCCTCATTTTTTCTTTTTTATTTGTTGTATTATCGTAATTTACATAAGTAGGCTTGTTTTTTTACTGTTGGAGACCATCTAATGGATACTGATTACGTAAGAAACAACATGGATCCTTTCTTTCAAAACATCGAAAGAAAATACACAGGTCCAGTCTTTGATGCTCATACTCATCTTGGTAAAGTTGAAGATGTTGCCACTATGGTCAAATATGAAGAACAATTTAATGTAAAGAAGATTTTTGGAATAGTTCGTGATTCAAAGAGTAGAGATGAAATTGAGGAAGTTTTTCCTGATCTCTTTGTCTATTCTATCTTCCTCTCGATTAGAGAAGCATTACAAGATGACATCGATGGCTCAATGAATTTTCTTGAAGAAGCATATACTGACGGTTTCAAAATTGGTAAACTTTGGTTTTCTCCTAGATGGGTCAATTACTTCGGTAGAGATGAAATGAATGTTGAATTCCGACCTCAAGATGTTCATCTGAATGATCCAAAACTTGAACCGATATTTCAACGATTAAATGAGCTTCGTTTTACATTACTCCTTCATGTCAGTGATCCTGACTTGCTTTATGTTAAAAACTATCAACCTTCAAGCAAATTTGGTGTCAAAAAAGACCATATCAATGCTCTGAAAAACATTCTTGAATGGTATCCAAACATAACAGTTGTTGGAGCTCATATGGCTAGTCAACCAGAGGACCTCAAACAGCTGGATCTATGGTTAGATACATATCCTAACCTCTATGTTGATACTGGTTCAGCTAAATGGATGGTTAGAGAATTTGGCACCAAAATTGATGAAACCTTAGATTTCTTCAATAAACATCAAGATCGAATATTGTTTGGTACAGACTTTGTTGCAGGAAGAGGAGATAGAGAGCCAATTCCTGGATACTACATTAATCGTTTTCTTAGTTTTCAAGCTCTTTTTGAAACAAAAGTTAGAAATCTACCCTTCCCCATTCCTGATCCAGAAAATGATAATAAGACAAAGATTAATGGCTTAGATTTACCACAAAACATCCTGAAAAAGCTCTATTGGGAAAATGCAAATAAGATATATGATATCTGAATTCTTTGGAGCTTAAAAACTTATTAATCATAATAATATTATGTGTCTTATGCGAGCAGCTTTCCTTGCAGCTGTTATACCAAAAACAGGACCTGAAGTCATTTTACTTCATCCAGAAGAAACTTTATCAAAAAATGAAATAGCTCAGCTATCCTTAATATGTATGCCAATGGGAAGTAAAGAAGGAGACTTTGCTTCTATTATCTTTAATGGATATCAAGTAGCTGGATATCTAACAAGTACCCCTCCAATTGACTTGACTTTAGATCCAAGAGACACTATTGTTTCAATAGGATTTTTATTAGATACTTACACTGATCCAACACCCTACAGAGATGTATTAATAGAATTTGTGAATAAATGTGGAAAAACAGATTCATTTACACTTTCCAACCTGAAGGAAATTTTACCTAGGTTTCTAGCATTGAAAGAAGAAAAAAATGTAATAATCAATTTAGATAATGAAACTAGCTGTGAACTTTCTTTAAGAACTTAAACTAATTCTACTGCTTGTTCGACATATTCAAGAGATTGATGTCTGAAATACATATCATAGAGTTGCCAATACTTTCCTTTCTTCTCCATTAGCTGTTGGTGACTTCCTTCTTCAACAATTTGAGCATCATCAATTACTATTATTCGATCTGCATTTTCTACTGTGGTTAAACGATGTGCAATGATAATAGCAGTTCTGTCTTTTAACAACACTTTCAGAGCCTCCTGAATAAGACTCTCAGTATATGCATCAATAGCTGCTGTAGCTTCATCCAAAATCAAAATTCTTGGATCAGATAGTAATGCTCTAGCAAAAGCAACCAATTGTTTCTGACCTGCTGACAGCTTAGTCCCTTTTTCTCCAACTTCAGTATCCAATCCTTTAGGTAAGCTCTGTATGAATTCCCATGCATAAACATTCTTTGCAGCTTCTTCGATTTCTTCTCGAGTAGCATCTAATTTCCCATATCGTATGTTTTCTTCAATAGAACCACTAAACAATATGTTATCCTGCAAAACAATACCTATTTGATTTCTATAATCATGCATTACATATTTTCGAATATCTGTTCCATCTACCTTTATCGATCCATCTACAACGTCATAAAAGCGAGCTATAAGTGACACTAGAGTACTTTTTCCAGCTCCTGTTCTACCTACAACAGCAACCGTTTCTGCTGAGGGTATTGAAAGAGTGAAATTCTTGTAAAGAGGTTCTGACTCATTATAATAGAATGTCATATCATTGAAGTTGATACTACCTGTCAATTTAGGAACAGTAACGGGATTTGGATCTTGTACCACCTTTGGTTTACTGTCCATCAAGCTGAATATTCTTTCAACAGCTGCAAGACCTGCTTCAAACTGATTAAAGAATCTTGTTATCTCTAATAAAGGCATAAAGAATCTATTCAGCATTAATATGAAGAAATAAAGTGTTGCGACAGTTAGATCACCTATCTGGAAAGTTATCTTTCCACCAAAATATAGTACTAGAAATGTTCCTACACCAAACAAAGTTTCTATAATAGGGAAGAAAATACTCATTCCCCATGCTCTTGTATATGCTGCTCGATAGTTTCTCATGTTGATTTCTTTAAATCTAGAAAATGCTTCCTTCTCTTGATTGAAGCTTTTTGTAACCTCTATACCTGAGATAGATTCAGCAACATTTGCATTTAGTATGGCAATGGTTTTTCTCCAGTTCTTTGATGTTCTTCTTGAGAATAATCTAATAGCTATTCCCAATCCAAAGAGAAAGGGTACGACAGCTAGAGTAATGCCAGCTAATCTTACATCTGTTAAGAATAGGATTATTATTACAACAACCATAATTAAAATATTGATCATAAATGAAGTAGTAATTTGAACCATCTGGGAGATTGTATCTGAATCACTTGTTACTCTGCTAACTAGCTTCCCACTCTTATTTTCATCGTAGAAATTCATATCATTTTTCAACAATGTTTCAAAGCTATCTTTTCTAACTCGTCTCAACATTTCCCCTGTTAATATTGAAATATGATACAATGCTCTATATTGTGCAAACCAGAACATTCCATAAAATAATATAATAGCAACTGTTTCGAGGTAGAAAATAGCATTGAAATCACCATTTTGCACTCCTTCGATTACGAATTTTATGAAGAAAGGAATACCAATGTTAGCTCCAGTTTGAATTATCATCCATGTTAGTACAGTTAAGAATTTCTTCTTATCATGCTTGGCAATGTAACCGAATAAGCGTTTGAAAAGATAGATGTCTCCATACTTTCTATCGTATTTGTCATCAGGTAGTTCTTGTATAAATCCCATCTTTTCATTCACCTGTAAAAAGTTCTGATTTCATTTGCTCAGGCATCATCTTTCTAATCTCAGAAAATCGAGCAAATACTCTCCAATAATCAACTGATTCTTTCAATAGATCATCATGTGATCCTATTGCTTTAACTTCTCCTTGTTTCAAAACAACAATGATATCAGAATGTCTTATAGTGGATAGTCTATGTGTAATTATAAAACTGGTACGATCTTTCAATACCCTATTGATAGCAGTATTTATTTTATCTTCTGTTTCAGAATCTACTGCAGAGCTAGCATCATCAAAAACTAGAATTTTGGGATCAGCTAACAACATTCTAGCAATAGCAATTCTCTGTTTTTGACCGCCACTAAGTGTGGTTCCACGTTCTCCAACTATTGTATCATAACCCTGATCAAATTTCTCTATGAATTCTTCAGCTTGAGCCATCTTTGCAGCTTTGAAAATCTCTTCGTCAGTTGCATCTGGTTTTCCATAAGAGATATTTTCCTTGATTGTAGCAGAGAAAAGAACAATATCCTGTTCTATAACTCCGATATTTCGTCTGATAGTATCAAGAGATAATTTTCTCACATCTACACCATCGATGTTTATGCTACCTGATCCTACATCATAGAGTCTTGTTAATAATTTCATCAGAGTTGTTTTTCCGCATCCTGCTGGACCTACAATTGCAACTCTACTTCCTGTAGGTATTGAGAAGGATACATTCTTCAGAACTTTCGTATCTCCTTCGTATGCAAACGTAACATCATTAAATTCGATATTTCCAACAAGTTCATCCTTCTCAATAGGTTTTTCTGGTGTTGGAATAATGGTTTCCTTAATGAGAATATTGACTATTCTATCTGCTCCTGCAAATCCCATTTGTGTAAGAACTAGCATCCAAGATAGTACCCAAACTGGAAAGAATAGATTTCCTGCTAAGAGAGAGTAGGTGATTAATTCTCCTATACCAAAACCTGAAATAACTGCTCCTCCAGCTAACAGTGTTTCTTGTGTCCATAATACTGAGGTTACAGGATTACCAATTCCCCAGCTAATAAGTAGACTTCCCCAGAGTATTGATAAACCAACACCCAATCCCACAAAAAGAACTGGATAATATTTTGATCTTATTTTTCCTCTTGTGATTATTTCTTCTGAAAGTTTGTCATTTTTTTCTCTAAAAGATACTCTTTCAAATGGCTCTCTAGCAAATGTCTTAATCACACTTATCCCAAGGAGTTTTTCCTGTAAATATGCAGATAAACTCGAGTATGAAGCTTGGATTTGAACTGATATTGGACCAACTGATTTATAGAATCGTCGTGCGAAGAAGAAAATTGGAATTGAAATACCAATTGGAATAATTATCAGAACTGGAAAACTATTCCAGTAGGGAGTAATAAAAAACATTGTTCCTATAGCAAAGAGAACACCAAATATTGCTGAGTAAGCTAGATGAATAACTGGATTAACAAAGAAGTTAACCATTCTAGTATCAAATGTAGCTCTTGCCATTACATCACCAGCTTTAACTTCGTCATGAAAAGTCATTGACTTTGATAGCATTGATGCATAATACTCATTTCTAATATCTCTTTCAACTCTTTGTGAGGTTACTTCAATAATCAAACCAGAAGCAAAACTTGCTAAACCACTAATGATGGTAAGTATCAATAGAATAAATGCGAAGTAAGTAATCTTATTCCATAATCCGGATGGAGACAATATTTCAGTAATTAGATTACCGAGTATAACTGGAGTTATCGCTCCAATTGCTGCGGTTACAGTAGCAAAAAGGAAGAACAGCGTAATCATTCCTTTATGAGCTAATACATGACTGAATACCCATTTGAAATGACTTTTTTTACTATATTTAGTCATAATAGGGTCAAAAAACTCTCCAGTAAGAAGGGTAGAGTTCTCATCAGTCATTCTTTTCCCACTCTATCTTTGTTATTATTTTTGGATATAAAAAGTGACATATTTAACAATAAGGATGTACCACAAAACAAGCTAAATCATTAAAAAGTAGAAGAGATAATTAGAAAACCAATCTAATCTCTATTATTCCCCCTAGCATCTCTAGAGATGATACACCAGAACCAACTAACCTGAGTGGTGCATCACTCCCACTAAGAAAAACAGAATTCTTCAGAGCAGCGAGTATGTAACTATCATTTCTTGCAACATCTATACTATCGAAAATTACAGATTCTTCTAGTGAATTTTTGAGAATTATACTATATCCTGTTGCTGCTAGCGTATCGTTGAATGAATCTGTAGGACCACCATCAATAATAGCTAGTAATCGCCAAAGAGACAAACCTTCGTATGTATTTAATCGATCTCCCTCTTGCAATTGATAGATTTGTCTATCTTCTCCTTCATTGAAGTGCATATACGCTTCAAATGTATTTCTATCAATGCTGTCGTTAGTAATTCCAAATAAATAAGTAATCCATGAGCTAACTGGAACTATATTTATCCTTACAACGTCCTTTATCCAAGGAGAACTATCGGAGATATAGCTTTCTCCCTCTTCTGGTAAAAGAGCTATCCTAAGTGTTCCATCCTCTGGAGGCAAATTTTCTCCATTCTTCTCATAAGCTAATATAACACTGAAATTGCCAATTCCTATGTATTCTCCTGTTTCATTATCGTATGCTGGAAAATGTCCTAACAACATATCATATGTAAAAACAACTTTATATCCATCACTAGCTAAGACTTCAACTTCATATTCTGGACTAAAAATGCCAGTATCCACAGTATCAGGCGGAAATACAGCTCCTGTGAAATGAAAAAGATCTTCAATAGATCCTGTAGATCTTCTATAAGTTGCAAAACCAGATGCAGAGCTGAATGTTTTGATTTCTTCCAATGTATAATTGCTAGTAGATAAGGAGCCTTGGATTGTTAAAACGGTTGATTCTGTTCCATTTGGTGTTTTTTCATAGAAAACTCCGAAATAGACTCCCAAACCTACTCCAGTTAAAACTAGAGCTGAAATTATACCTGCATATATAGCATTTATCTTCAGACCCATTAAGGATTCTTCTTTAGAGATTGATATAAATTTTCTTACTAGACAATATTTTTGAAGCCAACAATATACAACAAGATTGAATAGAAACTTTATATTCATTCATGTAAATTCAGATTTAAATCCAATTGTATAAAGGGATTAATCAAATGGTCTCCAAGTATATCAAAGTCGCAGTTATTTCAATAGCAGTACTTGGAGTTATAATTCCAGCATTTTATTTTAGCTTCTATCAAGGTCCTCAGAAGGATATCGAAATTGACCTATGGTACACTTATGAAGGATTTCAGATTATAGAAGCTGCTATAGCTCAATATGAGTTAGTGCATCCAGACATCAATATCAACCTTATTGAGCAGCCTTCTTCAGGATGGTTAGATAAATTCATCAGTGTTGCTCAGACAGGTGATGCTCCAGACATCTTCCTTGGAAAAGGTTCTTGGTTTGGGGAATTAGCAGATCTAGAATATATTCGCTCCTTAACTAATTTCCTTTCTCCTACAGATGAAGCAAAATATCAACCATCATCTATTAATGGACTGAGTTACAATAACGAACTCTGGGGACTACCATTATGGTATGACTCAATTTTATTGTTTTACAATAAAGATGTATTTGACGAAAATAGTCAATCCTACCCACAAGAAAATTGGACAGATGTAGAACTAATTGAAGCGGCAGTAAATATGACTGACAGATCTATAAATCAGGAATATGGACTTGTATGGGGTACATTGTCTCCATATATGTGGCCTGCTTTTCAATATGGTTTTGATCATGGCCCATTATACCAAAACAATTCCATTGTAGTAAATGATACAGCATCCAGAAATGCTATGGAATTTATTTATAATCTGAAATATGTAGAGAGATGTGTAAGCTATGATGATACCAGTCATTCTGCAACTCAAGCATTCATTACTAATAAAGGTGCAATGCTAATTTATGGAGGATGGTATATTCCAGTACTTCTAGATTTAGGAACAAATTTTGGGGTTCAAATCCTTCCTAAGATATCAAGTACGGGTGAAAGAATATCACCAATGGCAGAAATAAAAGGTTGGGGGATATCAAAAGATACTCTTCATCCAGATATTTGTTATGACATCATCTCTTATCTTTCATCAAATGAAGTTCAGCAGGAGTTTGTATCAGTTGAATACAAAATTCCAACGTTAATTGAAACAATAAATTCTCCTTCTGTTCAGGATGAACCCTTAATTTTGAATCAAATAAAACAAATCGAAAACAGTCAATACTACCCTTTAGATCCCATATATAATTATTATTCAGATTTTGTGAGAGCGGCGTTGCAGTTCATTTTATTGAATCATGAAGACATTCAGAGTTCTCTAGATGACGCTCAAGCAGGAATAGATGCAAATAGGTGAATAAAATGAGAAAAAAACCAATATCAAATAAACTCAAAATTGGTTTAATAATAGTCTTATCTTTAAGTGCAATTTTTTATTTTATTCAACCATCAACAAATAATACTGTTTATGCTCAAACAGGTTCAACTGAGATTGTAGATATTTATGATCGATATGTTCTGTTAAATTGGTCTGTTCCAATAAACTCGTCTTTTAACAGTTTTAGAGTAGATTATGCAAATGAGACAGGGTTTAATCATACTTGGTCAGTTATTTTTCTAAATCAAACAGTGGAACAAGAAGAAAACTATTTCTCGTTAGTGAACTATACTGTTTCAGATACTAATTTTCTTGCACAGAAGAAACTAACTCAAAACTACACTGTTTATGTTGTTAGCAATGAATCAGATTATATTCAAGCAAGAATTACAGGACTTTTACCTTCACAATTATATCGATTCTCAATCTATCTTCTTAATGCATCATTAATTGATTATTCTGGTACACAAATTGTTCAACAAACTAGTTATGAACACCTCTGGAGCTCAAATCAAATAGAAACTCTACAAAGTTTGGAAGAACAATTACAATATACAAAACTGGCAACCTCTCTCTCTTTACTAGCCATAGTCATTTTGTTCATCGCGATATTTATTTATCTAGCTAAGAAAGATGTTCCTTTCAATAAAGCTGCATATGTTTTTATTTTTCCTGCATTGCTTGCTTTGGTTTTGCTTGAAGTCTATCCAATTCTTTACGGTATTTTTCTATCTTTTACCTCCTATAATTTAAAAAGAGGAGAGCAACCAGTATTCAATGCTTTCAATAATTATGCTCACATCACTGAAAATCCTCAACTTCCTATTGCTTTTACTACAACTTTAGTATGGAGTACATTAATCATTGTTGCTAAAATTGTTTTAGGTTTCATTCTAGCATATATTATTCAGTATAAAGTAAAAAGAAAGAAATTATGGTATCTATTTCTGTATATACCATGGGCAATCCCATCTTACATCAAAATTCTTTCTTGGAGAACATTTTTCCATGGTACAGGAGGGATATCATTTTTCAATGCTTTATTTGGTACTAATGTAAATCTTCTTTCTCAACCTTATGTTGCTTTATTCATAGCTTGTTTTGTTGAGGTATGGGACTCAATACCTCTGATAACTACCTTGTTTCTTGGAGGATTAAGTAGTATTCCTAAACAACTAAATGATGTTGCTGATATAGATCAGATTAGAGAATCATCAAAGATTAGAAAAATCATTGTTCCTTTGATAAAACCAATTATTCTTCCAGCAATAATATTGGAAATCATTAAAACATTTGGTAGTTTTAACGTAGCTTTCCTACTTACGAATGGATATCCACTCCTTTCATATGGGTCTAGTGAAGCTGGAATCATAGGTGCAACGGATTTATTTAGTACGTTTACCTTTTACATGTTCTATCAGCAGAGAGAGATAGGGATAGCTGCTGCTTATTCTACTATTATGAGTTTACTAACGCTATTTTTTGTGCTAATTTGGATGAAAATGTCAAAAGGTACAAAGAGCTCTTTCATACCAATTGAGCAGAAGAAAACAACAAGGAACAAATACATCTTACCAAGTCTTTTCCTTCTTCAGTCAGCTGGATATTTAGCTGCTGCTAGTACTAATTTCAGATATTTTGGAATTTATTGGAATAACGCACTTAGTTATGTTATTGCAGGATTTTACTTACTATCTTTAGTACTTCTGTTTTCGAAAAAGAAAGTTTCAATCAAGTTGATCAGATTAGTTTTGATCATCGATTTAATCCTTTCTTTATCACAGTTCTTCTTCTATCAGATGTGGTTTGCTTTTAACTGGAATATCTTCATTATAGTTCTAGAGTTTTTCTTGATTACTAATCTTAAAAATCAACAAACAGAAGATGTAAATTTCAATCCAATTAAGTCTGTTTTATCTTGTCTACAACAAGTTAGGAAAAAAATATTCAATCTTCTTCAGAAGCTAGATTCAAAAATTGTCAAACTGAATTCAATTCATGGAATCATATTGGTCCAAGGAACTACCATTTTAGTTGCAAATCTAATTCTAAATGCAAACGATTGGTTCTCTTGGACGATTTTCGCACTATTTGGTGTTTATGTAATATGTAGTTCTCTATCAAACATCCTAGTTAAAATATCTATAATTTTACAACCAATCTTATGGGTTGGAATAGTATTCAATTGGCAACAAACAGGATGGATAATAGTTTTCAGTGTTTTGTCATTCGTTTTTATTTTGAATTATCTTAGAATTCACTCCCAATTTAATTTGAAGCGGAATAAAATACATCTAAAAACCTATTCAATTACTTCTAAACCTAGAAACAGTATCTTCTTCTTGTTTTTAGTAACGTTTGTAGCTTTAATCCCCCTATGGAATATAACATGGATAGCATTTTCTGATGGAAATAGCTCTGTTCCAACGTCATTCTTCCCATCTAATCCAACTCTTGATAATTTCAAAGATTTATTTATTCAAGAGAGTATTCATGTGAATTTCGCAAATTCACTACTCATTGCATTAGGATCTGCAAGTATATGTGTGATATTGACAGCTCTCGCTGCTTATGGTTTTTCAAGGTATACTGTCAAAGCAAAAAAGGAAATGATGGTTGGTGTTTTTACTTTGAAGATGTTTACAGGAATTCTTACGCTCATTCCGTTTTATTTAATCATGTTCAATTTAGGTTTGATTGATACGTATATAGGCACAATTTTAGCTTACAGCACGCACACAATTCCATTAGCTCTTTGGATAATCAAAGGATATATAGATTCTATTCCAAAGGAACTTGATGAATCTGCATCAATTATGGGAAATACGAAATTTAGAACATTAAGGAAAATAATCTTACCACTGTCGGGACCAGCTTTAGCTATAACATTCATCCTAAACTTCCTTAGTACTTGGAATGGCTTTTTGATGGCATTTGTACTATTACAATCTTCAGGGAAATATACACTTCCTATTAAATTGTATACGTTTTTAGGATCCATTGAATCAAGCACACCAGAATGGGGTTTGTTTGCAGCAGCATCAATATTAGTTACAATTCCTTTGCTGTTAGTGTTTGTTCTACTTAGAAATTATTTACTCAAAGGAATTGATAGTTCAGTTAATGTAAGAGATGTAAGAAATGAAAATTGAAACAAAAAATCTCACAAAAATATATGGAAAAAAGATTGCTCTAAATGACATTAGTGTTACGATTCCAGAAGGAAGCTTTACAGTTATTCTTGGACCTTCAGGAAGCGGGAAAACAACTTTTTTAAGGATATTGGCAGGATTACTTTACCCTTCGAATGGACAAGTTTTCTTTAATGAGAACAATATTACAGATATCCCTGCTAATAAGAGAAACATAGCCATGGTATTCCAAAACTATCCTCTTTTTCCACATATGACTGTAGAAGAAAATTTAGGTTTTTCATTAGATAGTCAACGAGAAGGAAATCTATTTAGAAGGAGAGTGTTTACCTCTTCAGAGGTTCAAATCAAAGTTGACGAAACTCTTGAATTATTGAAACTAGAAGAGCATAGGAATAAGTATCCATCTCAACTAAGTGGGGGAGAACAACAAAGGGTTGCAATAGGAAGAGAAGTAATTAGAAAACCTGTTGTTTTTCTATTTGATGAACCTTTGAGTAATATTGATGCTAGATTGAGATATGAGATGAGAACATGGATAAGAAAACTTCATGATATTGTGAAAACAACAATGGTTTACGTTACTCATGATCAATCAGAAGCTCTTAGCCTTGGAGATAATATTATTTTGTTAAATGAGGGAGAAATTACTCAAATGGGATCGCCTGAAAATCTTTATGATGATCCTAATCAAAAATTCGTAGCACAGTTTATAGGTAATTTTCCAATGAACTTCCTTCAGTTCAAATCATCAAAAAATACTTCGTATCTTGCTCTTGATGAGAAAACTACACTTCCGAAAAAGCTTCTGAATGAACTATTGAAGAGAGAGATAACTGAAGGAGAGATAGGATTTAGAGCTGAATCAATTAGAGAAGTAGACCCGGATAAAACCATTGAAGAAAACCAAATTGTATTAGAATGCAATGTTGTTGATTCAGAAAAAATTCTTGATCAACAAGTTTTGACACTAGATTTTTCAGGAGAAAATTTAATCTTTGTTACTAGAACTAAGAAGAAATTTAAAATAAATCAGAAATTATCTATTCTTCTTCATACTGAAAACTTATATGTTTTTACTAGAGACAACAAGAGAGCATTTTAGATAAAAATAATTATGCAAAATCTGACTAGAACCATCACAACCTTATTAAAATTATTTTATTAAGTTTATCAGAGAATTCATTCAACTAGTGGTTTGGTTCTCAATCTGGGGTAAAAATATCTATTCGAGTGAATCAGATGGCAGAAGAAGATTTAGGGGAGATATTCGATAAAATCGATACTGGAGTATACGTAATTAGTGATTATAAAATTGAATATGCTAATGATAAATTATTACAGATAATAGGATATTCATTGAATGATATAAAGGGAAAGAATTGTGTTTTCTTTGCAGCTAAAGAGGAAAAGAATAGATTGCAAAAAATTAAAACTGAAAATGAAAAAGTAGGATCATTTGTAAAAGAAATTGATTTTTGGATTTTAACAAAGGATAGTATCCGTAAGTTTGTTCGTAATCGCTTCTTTCCAATTCGGGAAGGAGATAAATTGAATAAATTTCTAGTAATGACTGAAGATATTACTAAGGAGAAGAATAAAGAAGTTAAAGTTGTAGCTTCAGAGTTCAAAAAATCTAAATTTCTAGATTATCTTACTGAACATATCATTTTCTATGATTTAGACATGAAAATAATTTGGTCTAATAAGATTGCTAGTGATCTACTAGGTCTATCCCCAGAAGAAATTATTGGAGAAGTATGTTATAAGCTATGGTATCAACTGGATCAACCGTGTGATCAATGCCCAGTTATAAAAGCTAGAGAAACGGGAGAAGAACACATAGCTGAGGTTAACACTCCTGACAATAAGATTTGGTTTGTTAGAGGTTACCCCGTCTATGGTGATGATGGGAACTTAATTGGAGTTGCAGAATTAGCAAGTGACATAACTGAAAGTAAACTAACATCAAAGGAACTTGAGGAAAGCGAAGAGAGATTTAAACAAATTTTCAATAGCACTAATGATGGGATTTTTGTAGTAAAAAGAAGTGAGGAGGGAATTTTTGAAGAAATTCTTGAAGCAAATGATGTAGCAGCTTCCATGTACGGTTACTCTAAAGAAGAGTTCATGAAAATGAAACCTGCTGATTTCAATGTTTCTGGAGAAGAGGAAAGTCTTGAATTTGTTCAGGAAATTATGGATAAAAAAGAACTTACTTTTGAAAGAATACACAAAACAAAAGATGGAACTGAGTTAATAGTAGAAATTAATTCTCATCTCGTTACTCTTGGTGAAGATTTAGTTTCTCTAGCAGTTGTAAGAGATATTACACAGAGAAAAAGAGATCAAGAAGAATTAGTAGAAAGAGAAGAGAAATTTAGACAGATTTTCCAAAATGTAGATGAAGCAATTTTCATGATGCCACTCGAATTTGGGAATAAGATGGGTAAGTTCATTGAAGTAAATGAAATAGCTTGTGAATGGACCGGTTACTCTAGACAAGAACTACTAGAAATGACACCTTTAGATATCCAGAGCCCAGAAAAAACTATTGGAGATTCAGAAATTGGAAAAACTCTTCTAATGAATAACAGAGTTAACTTTGAAGGAAATGTCATTCATAGGAACGGAACTACAATTCCTGTTGAATATAATTCTAACATTTTTGTTATGAACAATGAACGGTATGTTCTAACTACTGCTAGAGATTTACGAGAAAAGAAAAAAGCAGAAGAAGAATTAACTAGAAGTGAAGAAAGATTTAGGCAGATTTTTAACAATACAAGTGATGCTATTTTTCTCACATATCTTGATGAGGAAAACTCTGTTAGTAAATTCATTGAGGTAAATGATGTAGCTGTAAGATGGTTAGGATTCTCAAAAAAAGAGTTGCTTGATAGCTACTCTGTTGATATCACAGCCCCTGAAGAGAAAGAATTCAATTCGACATATACACACAAAATCATAGAAAAAGGTCATGCAACTTTTGAAACAATTCTGTTTACTAAAGATAGAAAGAGGTTACCAGTAGAAATTAGTTCCCTAATATTTGAATTGCAATCACAAAAAGTTATACTTTCAATGGCTAGAGACATAACTGAAAGGAAAAAAGCTCAAAGAGATTTAATGGAAAGTGAGGAAAAGTACAGAAAATTAGTAGAAACGATACCTGCTGCAATTGTTCGTTCCGACTCATCTGGTAATATCACTTTTGTCAATAAAAGAGCTGCTATTCTTCATGGTTATGAGAGTGAAGATCAGTTACTTGGAATGAATACTAATGATCTTATTTCATATGAAGATACGTTTACAGCTCAACATATAATGTTGAAAACGATAGAAGAAGGATTCGTCCATGACATTGAGTATTCAATAAAGCGAAAAGATGGATCTTTCATTCCAGGAGAATTCCATGCTGCTTCAATAAAAGATTCAGAAGGAAGTATTCTTGGATTTATAGGTGTTGAAATTGATATTACTGAGAGAAAGAAAGCTGAAGAAGCTCTCAAAGAAAGTGAG
This sequence comes from Candidatus Heimdallarchaeota archaeon, assembly GCA_016840095.1. Taxonomy (GTDB): domain Archaea; phylum Asgardarchaeota; class Heimdallarchaeia; order Heimdallarchaeales; family Heimdallarchaeaceae; genus UBA460. Next base: position 30,913 of record JAEOSZ010000058.1, on the reverse strand, counting down.
GAGAAATTCAGACAAATATTCCAAAATGCTCGGGATGCAATTTTCATTCATAGTATCAATGAACATGAGGAAATTGATGAATTGTTAGAAATAAATGAAACAGCTTGTCAATGGTTAGGTCATACTCGAAATGAACTTCTAGAACTAGCCAAAGAATCACAAAATAGTTATGGTAACCTAAAATTAACCTTAGAAGTGAGTGATGATATTGTTCATTCAGGAACAAAGACCTTCGAAACCACTATAGTGGATAAAAATGGGAACATTAGACCAGTTGAATTTAGTTCTCATTTGTTTACAATGAAAGATGAGCGGGTACTTCTTTCAATTGCAAGAGATATTACAGAGAGAAAGAAGGCAGAACTTTCAATTAAGAAAAGTGAGGAAAGATATCGTACCTTAATCGAAACATCCCCAGATGCTATTCTTTTAATCGATTTAGATGGTAGAATTTCCTTTGCTAATCACCAAACTGCAAGTATGTATGAATATGGTAATATTGAAGACATGATTGGTTTAACTACTGTAGATTTTATCGCTAGAGAAGATCTTGAATCTGTAAATAGTAAGCTTCAGTTAGTTATTACTGAGGGAAGATTGCATAATACTCAATTCATATCTCTCAAAAAAGATGGAAGCAGATTCCCTATTGAAATAAGTGCATCTTTAATTACTGATGAAGAAGGAAAACCTTCTGCCATTATGGCAGTTATTGGAGATATTGAAGAAAGGAAAAAAGCTGAAACAGCATTAAAAGAAAGTGAAGAGAAATTCAGACAAACCTTTGATCAATCTAATGATGGAATCTTTTTACATGATTTAAAAGGGCAGATTTTAGATGTAAATTTGAGAGTTAAAGAACTCTTTGGTTATTCAAAAACAGAATTCCTACAACTTACAATTACTCAATTACACCCTATCACAGAACAAGAAATATCGAAAAGAGCATTTGAAACTGTCGAAGAGACAGGATCAGTTAACTTCGAGACTAAATTCAGGAGAAAAGATGGATCTATCTTCCCTGCAGACGTATCCTCCAGTATGTTTGAGATAGGAGGAGTACAAGTTGTTCAGGGAATTATAAGAGATATTACTGACAGGAAAGAAGCAGAAAGAGAACTTATTGAAAAGGAAGAACAATACAGACAAATTTTCAATAATACAAATGATGCTATTTTCCTTACACACCCTAATGATGAATTTACTAGTACTACCCCTTTCTTTGAAGTTAATGATATTGCATGTAAACTTCTTGGATATGAGAGAGAAGAGCTATTAACACTAAAATCCTATCAAATAACAGCTCCTGAAGATAGGGAAATACTTACTAAAAATATCCAACAGATTCTAGAAAAAGGTTTGGTAACTTTCGAAAATACTCTTCTTACAAAGAATGGAGATAGAATTCCTACAGAAATCAGCTCTCATGTATTTGAATTAAGGGGAGAAAGAGTTGTTCTATCAGTAGCAAGGGATATTACTGAACGAAAAGATGCTGAAAGAGAATTACTGGAAAGTGAAGAAAGATATCGAAAACTCTTCCATGAGGCAAATGATATCATAGCAATCTTGAGCATCCCAAGAAATGGAACTATAGGTAGAATTATTGAAGCAAACGATCCAGCAATAGAAATGACAAAGTACTCCAGAGAAGATATAGTTGGTTTAAGTCTACTAGATCTTGTAAAGGATTTAACTGAAGAAGAAATAATTGATTATTTCTCTGAAATTATGGAAAAATATATTATAAGATTTGAAAGAGAGTTCATTCGAAAAGATGGGACACTTTTCCCAGTTGAAATTACAGCATCACCATTTACTCTTCAAGAAGAATTAACTCTTTTAGTAACAGCAAGAGATATTTCTGATAGAAAGAGAGACGAAGAATTAAGAAGACAAGCTTATGATCAAATTGCTCAAAATATTGAAGACTTTGCAGAATTGGTTGACAGAATCAGAAATCCTCTCATGAGTGTAATGGGATATGCCGAACTTTCTGAAACAATGCATTCCTCAATAATAATTGAAGAGGCAAAGAAAATAGAAGAAATCACACAGAAGATATCAGAAAGTTATCTCGAAACAGAGGAAGTAAGACAGATCCTTAGGTCTGAAATTGAATCATTAGAAAATTCTGAAATGGGCTCAGACATAGATGAAGATGAACAAATAGAAGAATGAAGTATTGGATTCTGCTATCCAAAATAAGCTCCCAACAATTTATATATTACTCGAGATAAATTTTGAGTATGAGTTTTTTCAAGAAATTCAGACATACTTTTCATATAACAATCTATGAAGCCTGTGTTGCTTTAGCTGTGATTATTGTTTATTTTGTTCTAGCAAATACAATCTATCATGGTCATCCGCCTTTATGGTTTACTATTTGTGGTTTTGTTGTCGGTGGTTGGCTGGCTTTTAGACCTTCAGAATGGGCTGTTACTGGATTAGATAGTGGATCTAAATATGTAGGATTATCAGATTATGTAGCAGGAATCTTATCTAGCCTTGCATCTAACCTACCAGAAGCAGTAATTGCAATAATGTTATTGACATCTAAAGTAGGTGATAAAGCAACAAATCAACTTATTGCAGTAGTTACAGTATTATCAGCAGCTGGATTTAATACTTTGATTTTGGGAATTGCGATTCTAATAGCAACTCTAAGAAAACGAGGAAGTATTGATGTTCCCTCAGATCTTGAAAAAAGGGAATCGCCAATTATCAGATGGGCAATAGTAGCTTTACTCATGACAGTACTATTCGGATTTATCCAGTATGCTTACTTCGGTAAAGATGATCTAGATATGGCACAACTTACGATACCGGTAGCAGCGATGCTTGCAGCAAGTTATGTATTTTATCTTGTTTATTTAATTTTTGTAAAAGATAATACTAACAAAATGGCTAAGCATTTAGAAGAAAATGAAGATTCTGTTATAAGTGATAAAATTGAAGAGAATGAAGTTCATGATGAGAAATCTTCTCATGGAGATGAACGTCTTTCAATACCAATTACACTTATTCTTTTAGTTATGGGATTTGTTGGAATATATTTTGGAGGAGAAACACTAACAGAAAGTGTTCAACACTTAATTGGCAATGTACCTTTCTTTGCTACATCAAAAGGTCCTATAACAGCTGCTTTGATATTAGGAGCTGCAGGTGCTATTCCAGAACATAGTATTGCAATAATATCTGCTTTAAAAGATGAGATAGAGGTAGGAATTGGAAATGCAATGGGTGGGATATTGCAATCTTCGTTACTTATCTTTGGAATCATTGGAATAATTGTTTCTATTACTCTGCATCCATTTGTATTAATTCAGCTAGGATCAATCGCGGGAACGCTTTGGTTTGTTAAACGTTGTATCCACGATGGAAGGTTTGACACGTTTGAGGCTATAATGATACTTGTGCTTCAAACACTTGTGTTCATAATTCTGTTTGAAGATATTGCAATCCTGGTATGATTCTTCCTTCTATTCTCATTTTTTCTTTTAACCTAACTGAAACTAATCTTCAGTATTTTCCTTTCTGGGTTTAAATATCCTAAACAAGACATCATATCATGCATAGTCACCAAATTCTGCCATCAAATGAGCAGACTGAGAAAGAAGTAGTTTTGCTTCATAAGAATGGTGAGATCATCTCAATTAACAAATCGATATTTCAGGTTAGGATATACAAAGAACCAAACAGAAAAATATTCACAACATCTATTGAAAGAGCTTATCAAATACTAAAAAAGAATGATTATGATTATTCTGAAGCTGATTTCTACTTTGATGAGAAAAATGTCGGATGAAGTTCTAATTTACTTCATCAAAAACTTCTTCAATAACTTCTAAAGCCCATGATAAATCTGCTTTTGTAACAACTAATGGAGGGGCAAATCTTATGGAAAATTCATGTGTTTCTTTTGCAAGAAGACCAACTGGTTTGTGGTTTTTCATTGCTTCAGTGTAAGGTCTTGCTTTATCAAATAATTCTATAGCAACCAATAATCCTTTTCCTCTAACTTCTTTGATCTTTTTAGGGAATTTTTCTTGAATTCTCTTCAAACCATCAACAAAGAATTTACCCAGTTCGGTGGATATTTCTCCAAAATTAGCTTCCTTAACTAAATCACACACCGCTTCCAAAACTGCCATCCCTAAGCTGTTACCACCCCAAGTAGAACCATGAGTTCCAGGTGTAAGTACATCCATGATTTCCCAACTTGACAAGACTCCGGATACTGGGAAAACACCTCCACCAACTGCTTTAGCAACAAGAGTCATATCTGGTTTAATTGCTTCATGACCAGAAGCAAAAAGAAGTCCAGTTCTATAGAACCCAGTTTGAATTTCATCTGCAATCGTAAGAATTTTGTTTTTCCTACAAATTGTAGCTATTTCTTTCAGATAACCATCTGGTGGAATTAAAACACCTGCTTCTCCTTGAATTGGTTCAAACATAAATGCTACTGTGTTTTTGTTTATTGCCTTTTCGAGTGCTTGTGCATCACCATAAGGGATAACTTTGAAACCAGGTGTTTTTGGTCCAAAACCTTCATATGCATCTGGATCAGTTGAAAATCCTACTATTGTGATAGTTCTTCCATGAAAATTATTTTCACAAACAATAATCTCTGCTTTATTTTCGTCAACTCCCTTCTTTTCATATCCCCATTTTCTAGCTATTTTGAGTGCTGATTCTACGGCTTCAGCGCCTGTATTCATTGGAAGGAAAACTTCATAACCTGTAAGTTCGCAAAGTTTCTTTGCAGCTTTTCCCATTGCATCATTGCAGAAAGCTCTAGAAGTCAGAATAACTTTATCTGCTTGCTTCTTGAGAGCTTTTACAAGCTTAGGATTGTTGTGACCAAAATTCTGACTGGAATATGCACTTAAACAATCCATGTACTTCTTACCGTTAACATCCCAAACCCAGATTCCTTTTGCTTTCTCAATGACAACTTGAATCGGTTTATAATTATGAGCTGTCCATCTTTTATCTAGTTCTAAATAAAATTTCGTCAAATCTTTGACATTTTTAGGCATATGCAACCACCACTTTCATTTTTCTGAATGCCGTGTAGGCTTTTAAAATTTTAGATAAAAGAAGATTAGTTAAGAACTTCTTCTTTTTCTAACAAATACTAAAACAGATAGTGTACTTATAGCTGACAATATAGCCAAAATCGAGAAAGGTGTTCTAACAATTGAAACATAAACTTCGAAATCTGGGATAACAAATAAGCTATCAACTAGAAAGATGAATACTTCTCCAAGAGATTGTTCACCTTCTACCCATTCAATAGAACTGAAGTCAAATTCAAAGTTCTGGATAATGGTTCCTATTGGAGTATCGTAAAATATAGCTGCTTCCAGACCAATAAATTTCAATTTTACATCTGTAAAATCAAGTGTAATATTACTAATTAAAGTATTAAACAAATCATTCTCATCATCTACAAGAACATCAGTAAAGTAGATATCATCAGGATTTGTCCAAGTTAGTTCTTCACCAAGTACAACAGCTTTTAAGCTAATAGTTCCTTCTAACAAGAAATAAGGAGCAAGTTCTACACCAACTGTTTCAATCTCAGGGAATTCTGGGATATTGATATCATTTAGTGCAAATGAAACTGGATTGAAATTTACTGGAATTGTGAGATTTTCACCTAATAATGTTTCAAAATTTGCGAAAGTTTCACTCTCACCTTCTGTTACATTAATGTAAATTGGTCCTGTACTTGGAGTAACAACAATTATTGTTCCATTCAAACCAAGTGTGAAATTACCTGAACTACTTCCTATTTGTAAACCGAATTTTGTTGACCCTTCTTGAATGTCATTGTTTAAGTATGAAGTAAAATTCAGTGGAAGATTCATGTTTGTGTGGAAGGATAATCTTGGAGCTAAAGCATATCCTAGAGTATCATTTGCGATATTAAAGAAAATGTTGATTCTATAATCTTGTGTAAAATTAACTAAATTTGTAGTTGTAAACCAATCTTCAAGATTTTCAATAGATCCTTTTTGAAATTCTGCTTTTACATTATTATGTGTAGGTTGTAAACTAATACTAACAAGTATAAACAATGTTAGTATTGGTAATATCTGTTTCTTATTCATACTCTTCAACATATTATCCTCAAGTTTATCTATAAAACCTTTGTATTTGCAAAAAATGGTTGGAGAACCCAAAAAAATTTAATAGAAGATATAATAATAAACAGTTATGAGTGACAAAGCCATGGAAATGGATGAAGAAATTGAACCTCAAAAACAAAAAAAAGAGAAAAAAATAAGAAAACAGAAAAAAACTAGAGAGACTGAATTTGGGTGGTCCGATGTTTGGAATCCGATCAAGAAAGTATTACTAGTTTTTCTCAAAGTAATTTGGAAAATTATTAAATTCATCTTGAAGTATCTTTTATTCCCATTTTGGTATACTGGAGTTCTTTTCGTCAAAGGATTCAAATTCCTTAGACACAGAAGTAAAGGGATGCTAACTGATGAAGATAGAGATTTTCTTTCACAAATTCCTGCACTTTTCCTAATGTTTGGCTTGAGTGTTTTTCTCTTCTATTTGCTATTCTACTTTGATGTTATTGGTCAAGTAGAAGAAATAACTGATCCAAGTTTCTGGCAAGGAGTTTGGAGTGTTATTGTTGATATTGCATACGGAATTTATTGGTTACTACAAATAATTTTTGTAACTTTCTTAGTAGATATGATTGGCAGACCTCTATCTGACTACTTCAAAGATCACCAATGGCAAGGTACTTTAGTACTAATTGCAGTAATTATTGTTGGTACAGGACTAATCATACTTACTTACAATATGATTAAGAAAGGTAAGTTGATTATATGGTTCAGGAAAGTAAAAGCCAAAATCAAAGATACTATCAAGAAGACGAGTCAATCGATAAAAGCATTTGTTCTAAAATATATTTATGGACAGAAATACATTGATACAAGATCTAAGAACTTCTTCTGGACAAATTTCTTATTACTAACATTAGTTACTATAGGACTGGGGATTTTTGCAATCTTTATAATTATCCAACAAAGCATTGTCTTAGAAAACTGGGATGAAAATGCTATTCTTAGATATGCAGCAATTTTAGGTACAATTATATTTGCTGGAATAGGTGTTTTCTCAACTTGGTTCTTTACATTAGTAAATGGTGTATCTTCTTCACCTTCAACTGAGCAAGCAGAACAATAAACTTGAAGGTTTTATCCTTCTAACTTCTTTTTCTATCTTCATTTATTTTAAAATTATGCAGAATCTTTAAAACCTAGTTTTTATTAAATTGCACATATTGGTGATTATATGACAATTCGTATAGGTATTAATGGTTTCGGGAGAATTGGAAGAGGAGTATTCAATGCCGGATTTGAATCAGATGATATCGAATTTGTTGGTATTAACGATATAACGGACCCAGCTACTTTGGCTCATCTTTTAAAGTATGATAGTGTTCATGGAAAAGCTGAATATCAAGTTGATTTTACAGAAAATTCACTTATTATAGGAACTAAGGAAATCCCTATTTCAAAGGAAAGAGATCCTGCAAACATTCCATGGGATGACTGGAATGTGGATTATGTATTTGAATGTACTGGAATCTTCAGAACATATGAGTTAGCTTCAAAACACTTAGAGAGAGGAGTTAAGAGAGTTATTATTTCTGCACCAGATAAGGGAAAAGAAAAACCTATTCCACCTTTTGTGTTAGGTGTAAATGAAAAAAATTATGACCCAAAAATTAATAGAATCATAACTAATGCTAGTTGTACTACAAACTGTTACGCACCTGTTACTAAGGTGCTTGATGATGCTTTTAAGATTCAATCTGGTTTCATGACAACAATTCATTCGTATACAACAGATCAAAGAATACTAGACTTACCTCACAGTGATCTTCGCAGGGGAAGAGCTGCTGCATTATCAATGATTCCTACATCCACTGGTGCTGCTAGAGCTGTTGGTAAAGTTTTACCACATCTTGCGGGAAAACTCAAAGCTATGTCAGTAAGAGTTCCAACACCCAATGTTTCCTTAGTAGATGCCATTTATACGTTTGAAAAAGAAGTAACTGCAGAGGAAATTAATGGAAGGTTTACTGAAGTATCTAAGGGTGACTTAAAAAATATAATTGCAGTCTCAGATGAACCTCTCGTTTCCATTGATTATAATGGTAGCAAGTATTCTGCAACTGTTGATTTAGCTCTTACTCAATGCATAGGAAATCAAGCTAAAATTATAGCCTGGTATGATAATGAAAGTGGATACTCAAACAGAATGGTTGATTTAGCGAAATACATCTCAACTTTAGAAATATAAAGATGTAATTACATCTCATCTAAGCTTTTTATCAAAGCAACTAAAGCTTTGTATAAGCAATCTGAACATTCTTTGGCATCAGGATCCATGAAAAGCAAAGTTTCTCTAGTATTTTCATAGACTTTTTGTGGTATTGGTCTATCTCTGATTTCAATTCTTTTCTTCTTTGTTGGGCAGAAGATAAAGCCATCTTCATCTACTTTAACAGCATTTAGACAAAAAGTAGGGTTTGCAAATTCATCCAAATCTGCAGATAGAAGCTCATCTGGATCATAAAAAGAGATAAGTAAAATCATTTCTAGCTCGTCTTCTAGAATACAATAAGTCGCATATTCGATCTCTCTATGCATCGGACAAGGTTGCATTATCCACATCAGCATCTACGCCTTTGATATAGACATCTGTCATTGATAAATAAAAATCTTACAGAAGTGCCCTCGTTAATAAACAAAAGAAAAGAAAAGAAAAGAGAAAAGAAAATAATTATTGTCTTATAGGTGCTCTACTTCTGAAATCATAGTAAATCTTAGTTATTTCCCTTACCATCTCTTCATTAAACGTAACAATGAGTAGAGGTTCCCCACTGGGAGCTTTATGACCTAAGAAACCTTCTTCAATACCATCTCTTGTAGCCATCATTACGGTAAGGTTAGGATCATCTTTTACTACTACGTTTCCCATTCCAAGCAATTTACCAAGAATGGCTTTGTCTTCATCTGTATGAGCTGTTGTATTAGTAACTAGTTCTAGTTTTCTTGCAAAAGTATCAATGAACTCTGAATCTATCCAGTTTACTCTTGGAGATATAATAGTAGCTGAGGATTTAGTATTCCTTAAAAGAGACATCATTGTTCCATCTACTTGTTCTTTTCCAGTAACAATCCACATATCCTCTATTGGACTTGGTTCTATACCAGATCCAAGAGTTAGAACATTCTTGATCAATTTCATAGATTCTCCTGTTGCATCTAATGCTCCGCTAATCTTATTTGGAATTGAACTCAAAGTTTCTGATACACTAGTATCAACTTTTTCAACTTCTTGTTGAGTTCCTTTAATCACATCTTCTTTGAATCTCATTAATTTTGAGCTGTAAGTATCTTTTTCTGCATCAACAACCTTAGAATCTTCTTGGATAGAACCTAATTTCTCAGTTAGAGAGCTTAGATAAGAATCGAATAAGTCAGTTAGTGTTTTCTCCAAATTACTAAGATCAGTATTAACAGCATCATTTCCAGCTGTTATTGCTTCAATAAGTGCATCCTTTGTTCCTTGAATATTGGTAACAAGAGCTGATGAATTAGAATCCGAATTAGTGATAAAACTATTAACTTGATGTGTCATATTAAGTTCATAGTCATTTTTCTCTTTTTCGAATTCATTTTGTATTTCTGTAACATTATTTGTAAAGTCTGTTGACATTCTTTCATAGGATTTTTCAAGATCATTTTGAACACCTGTAAACATTGTATCTATTTCTGTTTGAGCAGTTCCTTGAAATTCCTTTATAGCAGAACCCAGTTTATTTGTAAATGAATCTGAATCAGTTTTTACCCACTTTGGATAATCTGCACTAAGTGTTTGAAGTTCTCCTTTAGTGACAGCTAGAGCTTCATCAAGCTGTGATGATTTCTCTGGTGATACATTCAATTCAGCTAGAACGCCTTCTGTGCCTTCTATGAACTGCTGAACTTCTTGTTCAATTAAATCATTGATTTCAGTTTCAACTTTTGAAGTTTGAACACTATAATTTTGAGCGGCTTCATCTAGAGTAACGGACACATCTGTATCAAGCGCTTTTTTAGCAGATTCAAATTCACCCTGCAGAGATTTCATTGTTCCATCCATTGAGGAAGTTGTTTTAGTTACTAGTTGGGAATGTTCGTCAATGTTTGTTTTAAGGGTATCTTGAAGATTAGTTGTCACTTCTACATTGTTTTTCTTCATCAGTTCTAGGATGTCTTGTTTGGTTGTTTGAAGAGCATTAAGACCATCTTGAATTGTTAGATGAATTTGTGTTTGGTTCTCTTCACCTTCAGTTGAATCTGGAGGTTTAAGAAGTTCTTCCAAAGATTCTCGAATGGATTTAGTAACATCTGAAAACGCTTTTGACTCTGCACCAACTACATCAGCTAAAGCTTTGGTGCTGGTTCCTTGCAGTTCATTAAACTGCTCCTCATAGGTAGAGTATGTATCTTCTACTGATTTCTTCATTTCATCTAAAGAAGTTTTAAATTGAGTACTAATTTGAGTTCTTGAACTTTCAAGAGATTGTTCTGTTGTCTGAAGAGTATTTGATGTAAATCTGGTAAGTTCTTCTAACCTTGCATTCATTTTTTCAAATATCTCAGTTGATAAAGTGTTCATTGAGCTAGTGAAGGTCTGAATCATTTCATCCATTTTGTTTCCAACATTATCTTTTACAAGCTCTATATCTCTTCGCATACTTCCGATTAATTGAGCCATTCTAGGTCCTTCATCTTTTCCAAAAACTTTCTGAAGTTGTTTTTCATCTAGACCTTGGAATGCTTGGTTAATTACTTCAATTTTAGCTATTGCTGATTTGAGTTGATCATCTAACTCTTTTAATCTTTCAAGGCTTGCTTGATAATTAATCTGAACCACATTGGGTACTTCATCTCTAACATCTCTTCCTCTTTTTGCAAAATCATCAGAGAAAATTTCAACTTCAGTTTTAAACTTAGTTTCGATTTCAGATACTTTGCTTTTAATCGATTCATCATTTTCTTTGACGTTTTGTTCAATGTTAGAAACAACTGTGGATTTCAACTCATTGATATGAGAAGTAAAGCTGTTTTTAAACTCATTATGAGCAGCTGTAAAGGTTTCTTGTTTGGTTTTGAGATCTTTTTCATATTTGTTTGTTGTTTTTGATAATTTCTCAAGATAAGAATTAGTAGATTCTTTGAATGCTGACATTATATCATCAACAAAAAGCTTAATTTGAGCACTAACATTTTCTATTGATGAAGAGAGATTTTCTTCAAACAAATTGAAACCATTTTCTATTCCTGAATTAAGGAGAGAGAGAAGATTGTCACTATTCTTTTTGAAATCTTTAAGATAAGAAGTTAAATGATTGCTTAGCTTTACTTTCATCTCTTCAGTCTTTGCTTCAGTTTGTGTAATTAAATCACCTAACTTTTCTACTGAATCAACTTTTGTTTTATTCAGTAAATCTACAAATTGATTCTCATTTTCCTTCAAGATAGTAACTGCTGTCTCTTTAGATTTGTCAATAGAAGTTCTTATTCTGTCAGTAGTTGCTTCTTCAAGTTTTTTCAGCTCGTCATTTAGGGAAATGAGTATTTGTTGAACTCTCTCTTGATATTCATCAAGCTTAGTTTCATAATTTCCTACTATTTTATTTACAGTGTCTGAAAGTTTCTTTGAAGAATCTCTCGCAACTACGTTTGAATCTGCTAGAGCTTTTTTAGAAGCTTCATCTGTAATTTTTACTATAACATTTTTTCTTTCTTCAGCAGCTACTGTGAATTCCTGAAGTTGAACTGATAAGCTTTCTTTTATCCCTTCAACTTTTTCAAGAACTGCATCAAGTTGTAATTGTGTTCGATCATCATGTTCTTTTTGTAGGAAACCTAATCTTTCCTCCACCTTTATTTTGAAAGCTTCATGGTGTTCTCCGATTTTATGAATAGTTGAGTCAAAAGAATTAAGCACATTCTCCTTAACTCTTTGTGCTGTTTTCCCAATAGCATCGCTATTTGTTGCAGAGATATTAGAAGTCTCAGTTTTTAGTCTATTAAACATCTCAGCTGTTTCACTTTTTCCAGTGGAGACAACATTTGTTAGTGATTCTAGAAAATTGTTAGTTATTAAAGCAACTTCAGATGCATGACCGTCAACATTTTCAGTGATCTTATCGTGAAAAGCTGATAACTGTGATCTGAAATTACTCATAGTCTTATTCCAATCTTCTTTCACATCATCGCTTAACGCTTTTAGTTCGTTTTCTAAACGAATAGATACATCCTCAGTAAGCTTGATTTGTGGTGGTAGTGGGATGAAATACGGTGTTCCTTCTTGATTTTTTGCTTTAATTTCTCTGATATATCCTTTACTAACAAGACTATTCAAAGCTCCTCTGAGTGTATCCACAGGCTGTTTGTAATATGTTTGAATTTGTCCAATTGTTCTATATCCATATTGAACAATGGTTGAATATACTTGAACTTCATCCTTTGATAAACCAATTTTATCTAATGTTCCTTCCATTTTATTCACTATCCTATAATTGATCTTTAATTGTTTCCAGATTTCTCTCTAGTCTTTCCAAACGACCTAAGAGATCCTTCCTTAATTTTTCAGCTTGCTCAGCTTTCTTGATATTATCCTTTGCTTCTATTTCAAGATTAGAAACAGTTGAATCCTGTGTTTCCACAATCTTGCTCTTAGCATTCGAAGACATTGATGAAATATCTGCAACAATATCTCTCTGAGTAGAATCTATTCTGGTTACGATTTGCTGACTTGTTCTTTCTAACGACGATTTGATATCAGCGATTTCATTTTCAAGAACAGAAATTCTTTCATCAGCTGTAGATTTAGCATTGCTCTTCAGTTCTTCTGATTTATCTACAACTGTATTTAATATACCATCTAAATGATTTTTCACATCATCTTGTTCTGAAGTCACAAAGGATTTGATTTCTTGTTTTACAGAATCAGACTGTTCTGAGAGAGTAGCAAGAATTTCATCTACTTTTCCAGTGAAACCATTTTCAAATTCTTTAAGTTCTGAATCGTGTGTATTATACTGTTTGTTTGTTAAACTATCATATGAGCTTAACATTGATTCTTTTGAAGTGTTGAAATTAGTCATTGCAACTTCATTGACATCAATCATTCCTGTCTCATATTCAGCTAAAACATCTTGCACTTTTGCAATTTCATCAACAAGATATTTGTCCATTGAGTCAGTAACATCTGATAATTCTGATTGTATTCTTTGAACAGCATTGTTTACAAGCTGTCCTAATTCACTTTTTATTCTGTTAAAGCTCTCAAAAACAGATTCCATGTTTTCAGTTAATTTATCTCCATATTCGGCTCTTAAATGCTCTATTGATTCCTTCATGATGTTTTGAGCTATATTAATATTTGATTCAAGCTGATTTCTCATATCATCTGAATTCTTCTTAAAAGTAGAGAGATTATTTCCTCTTACTGAACTAACATCTTCTTTTACGCCTGTAATTGCTTTTCTGAATGCATTTACCTGGTTATTTGCTAAACGTTCTAAATCTTGCTCATGGTTTGTCAGAGTATTTCTAATTTTCTCTCCAAAAGAGGAGGAATATTCTTCAAAATTCACTTTTCCTTCTTCAAGAATGGAGGAAACTGAATCTTGTAGCTCCGCTAATTGTTCTTTGGTATTATTCAACTTTGTTACAACAGTATCTGTTTGTGTGGTTGTCCATTCACTGAGTAATTTCTTTTCTTCATCAACATTAGTTGCAATTAATTCATTTAATGATTCTTTGTTTGATTCGATCAAATTGCGTAGATTATCATTCAAACCTATAAACTTGTTTTGAACTAAAGTTGCAAGAATCTGATAGAATTGATGTAATTCCTGCAAATTCTCTAGTGATTCCCTAAAATTTACAATTTCACTATCTAAATTTTCAATTTCTCTTTTTACTTTTTCTAAATCTTTTGTTATTCTTTCTGACATCCTACTCACCTAAAAATCCAATTCTTTCTCAATATTTTCTATAGAAATTTCTTCTATTTCCTTTGGCTTTGGATCTTCTTCAGGAATTATTACTTCCTCTTCTTTTTCGTATATCATGTTTGTAAAATAATCATGATGTATGCTCTCTTTATCAAACAGCTCAATTGCTTTCTTCCTCAACCTGTCAAAGTTATTTTTATCTCCCATATTTTTATAGCAGTCAAGGCTTGATTTTAGATATCCTCTAACAGCATATTCGCTCTTTTCTACTGGAAGAGATACTGAAAGTTTTTCAAACTGATCTGCAGCTCGAGCATATGATCGATTTGCTTTAAGATCCTCTTCTACTGCTTTGTAGTAGGAAGCGGATTTCAAGTAAAGTCTTGCTGCAAAATAGAAATTCTTCTCCTCAAATTCTCTCGCGATTCTTTCACAAAAAGCTCCAGCTTGTTCTAGCTCTTTTATCTGCTCAAATTGTTTTGTATTTATCAAAGTCAAGTCAAATGCTTTTTGATACATCTTTCTTTCTATACAGATATTTGCTATTTTTTGAATCTTTGATGCAACGGCAAAATCAGCAAGTCTATCTCTAATCTTTTCTGATAGTTTCCCTACTTTTTCAATCGCTTTATCTGTTGGTGAAATTTGCTTTCCAAGATTTTCTAGTATTGTATCAAGAGCCACCATTAAAGATGTTAAAGGACTAAATAATCGCATTCTAAATTTCATTGCTGTTAACAATGATTCTTGAACTAATCGTGTATGAGTCGTTCCTACCCATAAAAATCCTTTCTCTTCAAGTGACTTAATTGCAGTTAATGGAACATATGCAGTTATTTGCTCAATTGGAAACAAATTTTCATTATATGAAGCCATTTCAGCCAAAACAGATTCTTCTTCATCGGTTAATTCGAATATCTTTGGTATATTTCGTTCTACAAAGTCATCCATTTCATATCCTGATTGGACAAAGAAATTACCTAGATTAAGATCAAAAAAGCTTCTTTGGCTGTTATTTGCAAGTTCTAAGATTCCTTTATTCACAAATTCTGGTGCAATTCTCCTCAAATAAATTTCAGTTTCGGAAACTGATAAAGGATTTATACTGAAGATTTTTGAATTTTCAGTTAAATTCTTTTCATAATCAAAATCGAAAAGATATTGATTAGTGAAAGCTGAGATTACAACTAATCTGTAACCTCTAGATGATATTTTCTTAATAATTGTTGAAAAAATGGGATAGAACTCCTGTATATCCATCAATTTGAATAAGTGTATATTATCAATAAAGAAATACAAAGTCGATTGTGTTTCCATTAATTTTTGATTTACTTTATCCAGACTTTCTAAAAACAGATTAACATAAGTTTCTATGTATGTTTGAGATGCTTGTTTTTTGATTTTATCTCTAAGAGCTGGAAGATCATCTCCAAGTTTTTTCTTTCCTACTTTTTCTAGAACAGATCTCCAAGCTGGAGACAGTTCATCAATCATGTTTTTCCATTCTTTGAAAAAGTTGAGAAGATTTTCTTCTTCAGGAACTAAATCAAATAAATGAGATGCATCTTTCCTAACAGGAATATATGTTGATAATTTCTTTAGAAGTGAGCTTTTTCCAGTTCCTTCATCTCCTATAACGAGTATAGAATGAGTTTTTTCACCTTCTTTGCTCATTTCTTCAGTTATGTCTGTAAAATCTTTTATTAAATCCCTTGATCCATAAAAATCGTCAGGATTGCAGGGTAGGAAAAGATTCGAATCTTGAGTACTCATTTGACCTCACTTTTAATTCTATTCTGTTAATATTAACCGTATCTTATAAAATCTATGAATGTTCATAATATTCACTAAAGCTATAGATTTTAATTGACCAAAAGTGACTCTGTTGTATTTCATTCTTAAAGTATGTCTTACTTGTAAGTAGAAAAAATTAAAAGGGTTAGTGCAAGAAGTATCATAACTCAAAGCAGAGGTGTAAAATATGATAGGTGAACGTTTTGTTAAATCCCGCAAAGCTGGAAGGCTTGGACTATTTAGAAGAAGGGATAGCCTTTGCTCAAGAGAGGATAAGGAAACTTGAAGAAGATAACTTATTTTTGTTTGATTTACTTAATCAGAGTTTGATCATACTGTTTGAGCAGTTAAATGATAAACAAAAAGAAATTTTCTTTGAAGGATATAGATTTCTAGAAAGAAAAAGAACATCTCTTAACAGATTAGCTGAGATTATCTCAGATCGATTGGATATTTCATTTTCAACTACTAAATGGAACATTACAAAACTAAGAGATCTTGGATTCTTTGAAACTATTGGCACAAGAGGAAATACAAAAACAACTTTAATATCAACAATCATAGGTGATACTCTTTATTCCACTCTAGGGCAAATCAAAAATAAAAATCGGTAAAAGCACAACTAATAAATGAGATATCAAAGTTTAGAAGCTAACAAGGTAGAAAAACAATGGATAATTCATTCGAGAAATATGAAAAATCTGGACAAATCTTAGCTAAGACTCTCGAATTTGCTGAAAGCATTATAAAACCGGGGATGAAGTTATTGGATATTGCAGAGCAAACAGAAGAATACATCCGTAAACATAAAGCATTACCAGCTTTTCCTCTTAATATTTCTATCAATGAGATAGCAGCACATTACTCTCCAACAATTCAAGATGTAAGTGTTATTCCCGAAAAATCTATAGTTAAAATTGACTGTGGTGTATCAGTAGATGGTTATCTGACTGATGCAGCTAGAACAATAGTGTTAGACAAAAAGTGGAAGCCAATGAAAGATTTGGCTCGGAAAGCTCTAAATGATGCCTTGGATATTGTAAAAGTAAATGAAAGCGTCTTCAAAGTAGGAGAAATTGTTCAAAAAACTATTGAAAAAGAAGGCTTTAAACCAATTGTAAATCTAAGTGGGCATTCATTGTCACACTATTCTCTTCATGATGGTATATCAATTCCAAATTATAGTGTTTCAAAAGAAGCAAGGGATTCTTCACATGTTTTCAAAGCTGGAAATGCCTATGCAATTGAACCGTTTGTTACATCAGGTATTGGTCGAGTAGTTGACACAGAACAAGAAACAATTTTCAGACACTATAGGGAGATTGATGCATCAGTTCTTCCGAATCAAATCAGGGAGATTTATCGCTACATTGATGAGAATTTCCATGGATTACCATTTAGCTGGAGATGGGTTTATAATGCTGGATTTTCCAAAGAGAAAATACATAAAACAAAACTATCTCTTCTAAAACGTAATATTGTCCATGGTTATCCAGTACTAGTTGAAGCTACAGATTCTCCAGTAACTCAAGAAGAGGAAACTATTTTCATCAATGAGGATAAAATAACTATCTTAACAAAAAGAAAATAGAGAGAGAAATTTTAGATTATTAAATCATCAAGATCTCTTGGATAAGGAGTAATTAATTCAGAACCATCTTCAGTTATTATCACAGTATCAGAGTGTCGAAAACCTCCAAACTTGTACTCATATATTCCAGGTTCACATGTTAAAACCATTCCTGGTTTTAGTATCTCCTCAACACCAATATCTAAGAAAGGTGCTTCATGTCCTTCAAGTCCTATAGCATGACCTGTGTGATGTTGAGCTAGATGATACACTCCTTCATCTTTGAGCACTTTTATTGCTGCTTTATCAACTTCGCTACATGGTATGTCTGGTTTAAATGCATCTAAAGCCGCATCTTGAGATTTTTTCATAGCTTCAAAGTATTTTTTCTGTTTCTCATCAGGAGGTCCGATAAACATTGTTCTTTCCAGTTCAGAGTGATATCCTGAAACATTAGCAGAAGCACCTGTTACTAGTACATCTCCTTTTTTGAAAATAGTTTTTTGAATTACAGAATGAGGTATAGCTGACCATTCACCTATTTGACCTCTATAACCAGCTCCAGCTGGAAGCAAACCTCTAGGAATGAAACCTTCTAAATCATTAAGCATTTTTTCTGAAGCTTCTCTACAAGCTTGTAAAGAAACCTCAACTTCATTCTTACCTTCAGCAGTATACTCCTGTAATAATCTGTGAGCTAAATCACCATATTTAGCTGAGATTCTGATCAAACGGAGTTCTTCATCATCCTTGATTTTCCTCATTTCTCTGATTAGGATTGGGTACAGTTCAGTTTTAGTTTTGCCTTCTAGTAATTCCGTTAGATTAGGCCCTTCATATCCCCAATAACTAGAGAATGATGGTGATTCCATACCAATTTTTGAGCTTGTTACTTTCCTTTCTTCAAGTCGATCAATGAAAATGTTTGCAGGATGCTTTTTGTCAGGGTATTCAAAGTATATTTCTCTTTCAACCCAAGGAATTTTTTCTATAAGATGTTCTTGTTCTAAACGAGGAACATAGAACCAAGGTTCCTCAGACATAGGTAGAACAAGACAGATTGGTCTTTCTGTTGGTATAAAGTGGTAACCTGTTAGATAGTAAATAGATAATGGACTAAAGAAAACCATAGAACCAAGCTCTTCTTTTTCCATAAAATTTCTTATTTTCTCAATTCTTTTAAGATGATTATCTTTTGAAATCGCATATTTATTCATGATAATGCTTTTTCAATGTAATGTTAAAATCTTTTCTCAAAATCTTTGAATATCTTTGAAAATTTGCATTCCATTTATGAGAAACCAATTACAGTGCTTGTAGGAAGTTTCTTTCTTAATGAAATTAAATCAGGTTTGTAAAGATAGACTTCCTTTGAAGATGATTGTTCTTTCAACCAAGTTTTCCAATCTTTACTAATTTTGTCTAATGCCAGTAACACAACATATTGCTCTACCAACTCACCAGAAATGACATAAGTTCCTTGTCCTATATCCCTTCTTCTTACAATTAAAATAGGTAGAAGAAGAGAGGAAGTTTTTTCTTCTGGACACAAAGAGCTAATTAACTCTACTTCATTTTTATCAATGTATAGCTTGGTATTTTCTTTACTTATATAATAGTTGTAACCTTCTAGAGCCAATCTCAGAGATACTCTCTTCTTTGGTAGATGCATATTTATTGAATCTATTTCATGTTTAAGAAATTTGGAAAATTTATCATCAAAACCCAAAATTACACCACTACTTAATCAGTATATTTACCTCTGAAGAATACTTTGTCTATATTTTTAAAGATAAGAAAGGATCCTGAAATCATTGGTATAAACAGAGTTATTACAAGTGTTACTACAAATATGAATGCAGCTCCAGCCATCCAGATAAACATTACAGTACTATTATTCCAAGCATCTGTTATGAAGATTAGAGCAACTGTGAATACCACATTCAGAATAACATTCAGAATATAACTAAAAATAACCCAAATGATTGTACTCTTCTTTGAGGTTGTGTATTTTCTTACAATTTTTCCAAGAACATATCCTACTAAAATAGCAAATGGAATGCAAAGTAATAATGAAACACCTCTGATGTACATGTTATCTAATATATTGGATAGAAAAGTTATGACGTCTAAGCTTCTAGCAGCAGCATCAAAATCTATAGAAGCTAGTGCTATTAAGAAGTTAATAGAATAATGTATGATTGAAACAATAATTGTGAAGAGTGAAATAAACAATAATTTGGAAATTAAACTATATTCCTTTCCAACAGCATCAGTAATAGTAATCTCTTTTTTCTTTTCAGCTGGAGTATCAATCTTGTCAAAATCAGGCATTTTAGGAGCAACTGGTTCTTCTTCAGCTTCCTCTTGAGTACCAGGAGATGTATCTACAGCAGATGGAATTTCAGCGATTTCAGGAGGAGCTTCAACCTCGTGAGTAACTACTTCAGCTTCTAAAACATCTGCATCACAGAAAACACATAATTTAGTTCCTTTGATGTTTAAATTCCCACACTCTGGACAACGTACAAATTCTTCACTCATTAGTAAATAATAGAAGAATAGAAATTAAAAAAGTATCTACAAAGGGAACAACTTAGTAGTCTACTTTATTCTCTTTAGCTTCTTTGATAAGCTCATCAAACATTTTTGATTGTTTAGAAGGTATTTTCATAATTTCATTCAATTCGGTTAATTTTGCTTTCTCTTCTTCAGATATTCTTTCAGGAACTGAATAATGAACTACAATTAAGAAATCTCCGTAATTCATTCCATATTGTGTTTTTCTTTGAATACCTTTTCTCTGTAATCGAAGTACACTACCTTCTTTTGTTTTCCTTGGTATTTTTACTTTTTCTGGACCGTATGGTGTAGGAACAACAAGTTCTCCACCAAGAATTGCTAATGGGTAAGGAATATCTATTTCCACAATGATATTGTCAGCTTGTCTCTTGTAAAAAGAATGAGGTTCAACTAATAATCGAATTTGAAGATCACCTCTTGAACCTCCTAATCTTCCTTCTTCCCCCTTGTTACGAATCCTTAATCTAAATCCAGAATCAACACCAGGAGGAATTTCAAGTTTCAATCTCTCATTCTCTTTAGATCTACCTGAACCTTTGCATGTTTTACATGGTTTGTCGATTATTTCTCCTGTGCCTTGACATTTGCTACAAGCTTGTTGAGAGATGTATCGTGTGAAACCCATTTGTCTTGTTACTGTTTCAACACCTTGACCTTGGCAGCTATCGCATTTCTTTGGTTGAGTTCCTTCATGTGCTCCGCTTCCTTTACATGATTCACATTCTTTCTTAATTGGAACTTCTACAACTTTCTTAGTTCCATATAGAGCTTCAATGAAGGTAATTTGATAGTTCATTAGTAGGTCTGATCCTTTTTGAGGTCCTGAAGGTCTAGATCTACGTCTGCCTCCAAAAAATTGACTGAAAAGGTCATCTCCCATGAAATCATCTCTAAAGAGTGATGAAAACAAATCAGAAATTGTTGAGAAATCACCTGAATTTACTGAAGAGAAATCGGAATGAACTCCTGAAAAACCAAATCGATCATATGAATTTCTTTTTTCATCGTTGGATAGAATATCATAAGCTTCTGTGGCTTCTTTAAATTTCTCTGCAGCATCTGGATTGTCTGGATTCCTATCAGGATGATATTCCATTGCTAACTTTCTGAAAGCTTTTTTGATCTCATCTTCTGATGCATCCTTAGATACACCCAGTACTTCGTAGTAATCTCTTTTTTGTGACATGATTTGACCTCTTCCATTTTAGAAGCAAACAAAATAAAAAATAAAAAGGGAATAAAAATGTTATCGGTTAGAGTGATGATTCTATTCATCATCCTCTACAGGTTCATAATCCACATCGATAACTTGTTCTTCGTCTATATCATGTTGAGTTGGAGCACTAGGAGCTTCTGGAGCACCAGGACCATATTGACCTTCTGGTTGTTCTGCACCAGGAGCTTGTCCAGTTTCTTGATAAATTCTTTGAGAAATTTGCATCACTACTTGCATAAGCTCATCTGTTTTTGCTTTTATCTTTTCAGCATCTTCAGTCTCAGCTTCTTTTTTCAGTTCTTCCATTTTCTCCTCTAATGATTTCTTCTCACTGTCAGATACTTTATCTCCAAGATCCTTGATTGTTTTTTCAGTCGAATAGATTGCTTGTTCTGCAGTATTCTTAGCTTCAATAATAGCTTTTCGCTTTTCATCTTCTTCCTTGTATTTTTCTGCATCGTTTTTCATCTTGTCAATATCATCATCTGATAAATGTGAAGATTGTATAACTACAGTCTGTTCTTTTCCAGTGCCTAGATCCTTAGCAGCTACCTGTAAAATACCATTTGCATCTATATCAAATGAAACCTCAATTTGAGGTACTCCTCGAGGTGCAGGTGGTATTCCTACCAACTGGAATTGTCCAAGTGTAATATTATCAGCTGCCATTGTTCTTTCTCCTTGAAGAACATGAATTTCAACTGAGGTTTGCATATCTCCAGCTGTTGTGTAAACTTTCTTCTTTGTAACTGGAATAGTTGTGTTTCTATCAATCATAGGAGTCATAACTTGACCTAATGTTTCTACACCTAATGTTAGAGGAGTTACGTCTAATAGTAAAATGTCTTTAACTTCTCCAGCCAGAACAGCTGCTTGAACAGCTGCACCTAATGCAACAACTTCTTCTGGAGCTACACCTTTGTGAGGTTCTTTTCCGAATAATTCCTTAGACATATCTCTAATCATTGGCATTCGGGTTGCACCCCCAACTAAGATTACTTTGTCAAGATCTCCAGGTTTGATATTACCATCCTTCATTGCTTGTCTAGAAGGACCTGCACATTTCTCAACTAAGTCTTTAGTCATATCTTCAAATTTGGCTCTTGAAAGTTCCATTTCAAGATGTTTTGGACCTGAAGCATCAGCAGTAATATAAGGTAGGCTAATCTTTGTGCTTAATTTGGATGTTAATTCAATTTTAGCTTCCTCTGCAGCATCCTTTAGTCTTTGAACTACTTTGGAATCTTTGGCTAAATCAATTCCTTCTTTCTTTTTGAATTCTTCAGTAATGTGATCTATAATTCTTTGATCCCAATCATCTCCTCCTAGAAGATTGTTTCCTGATGTAGCGATTACCCTAAATAATCCCTCATCAAGTTCAAGTATTGAAACATCAAAGGTTCCACCTCCAAGATCAAATACCAAAACTCTTTCTGCACCTGCTTTATCTAAACCATAAGCAAGAGCACTAGCAGTTGGCTCATTTACAATTCGCAAAACTTCCAAACCAGCTATTTCTCCTGCATCCTTTGTAGCTTGTCTCTGTGAATCACTGAAATAAGCTGGGACAGTTATTACAGCCTTCTCAATTTTTTGATTGAGATAAGCTTCAGCATCTTCTTTTAATTTTGATAGTATCATAGCAGAAATTTCTTCTGGACGAAGATCTTTACCATCTACTGTAAACTTAAAATCAGTACCCATTTTTCGTTTTATACTTCTTATTGTTCGATCAGGCATGGCTATAGCTTGTCTTTTAGCTTGTATTCCTACTGTGCGAGTTCCATCTTCATTGAAGGTTATTACACTAGGTGTGATTCTTCCACCTTCAATATTTGGAATAATCTCTGGTTTACCTGCTACCATGTATGCTATACCTGAGTTAGTTGTTCCTAAATCAATTCCAACAACAAGTTCTTTTTTTGTTTCTTTGCTCATTTTATCACCATTTAGGTACATAGTTTTTATGAAATATTAGCTGTTACTCAAACTAGCTTTGTTGAATTAGATGCCAAATAGTGATATATATATCTTACCATTGAAAAAAAAATTAACCAAAGGATGGTTTTCCTTTGGAATCATAATGAGAATGTTTCTTTTTCTGTTTTTTATAATAGGGGGATTTACTTAACAAAATTCCTCGAACTGTTGGTTTAAACAGTTTTACTAGAAATCTTTTGAAGCCAATTTTCTTCTTGAATACTCTGATAAAATCTTCAAAAGAGTATCTTTGGAATTTTAGTAATTTTTGTGCTTCATCTGTATTCATCCAATCACAGTGATAGTAATCTTCGACACTTTTTGCTGGTTTGAATGCTTCTTCTGGTAGCATACCAATTCCTAGAGCTTCTAGCATTTTTGAAACATAATCTAATTGGTATAACTGATTCCCTATTCCACCACCAATAAAGAGAATTTTTCCAGCTGTATCAACTTCGACAGCATTTGCACATGCTAAACCTACATCTCTTGTATCAGCAACTTCTATCCTTTGCTTCAGAGGAATTTCGTACATTATATCAGGAACGTTCCACCCCATTTCAAAAGGAGTAATTGCAGCAAACCGCAGGATAGTCCACGATATATTGCTCTTTGTTATTTTCTCTTCCATCTCCATTTTATGTTGAGCATAATTATCATAATCAAGAGGTATCAAAGGATCAGATATTTGAGTAGGAGGTTCAAATTCCATCCTGTTACCATGAACTGCAATTGATGATGCGTAAATCAATTTTGGAGGTGTTTTCAAGCCCTCTGCTGCACGTAAGATGTTAGTTGCACCTCCAACATTTACTGCATATGCTAATTCCGGTTGTTCATATGCTAACGGAGGTATAATTGCAGCTAGATGAATAATTACATCTATATTTTTAACCAAGTCATCAGATATACTTGAATCACGAATATCTCCCCAGATGGTTTCAAACTCCCCTAGTTTTTTCATCTTCTTTTCTATTTTCAGATTCCGAGGATTCTTTAAGTCAAAACATCGTACAAAATACTTCTTTCTAAGTAAAACCTCTAAAGTACTTTGTCCCACATTTCCAAATGCCCCAGTGAGTAAGACTCTCATAAGTTAACAGATACATCGGCAGTTATATACAGTTCAGTGAAACGAATTTATAAGAACGGAAAAATGTATTTCTAATTTTTTAGAATTACAACAAAATGCGTTTTCAAGGTTCAGAAATACAGATTTCAACAGTTTTTTTACCATTACAGTTAATTAATGTATTAGTTATTCGCCTATACTATTGAAACATTGATTCACAATGTTTCACTCAGTTATTTAAAAAGGAAGTATATTAAATTGATACAAAATCAACTGCACTAAAAGAACAAATTCCCTTTGAGTACTAACTTTGCATCTCCTTCTATTTCAACTCTATTATTTTGGGTTGCTCTTACAGTAACTTCTCCTCCTCGATTAGAGATTTGTTTTGCCTTCATTTCATTTTTACCCAATATCTTTGACCAGTATGGTTGGAGCTGTGTATGAGCTGATCCAGTTACAGGATCCTCATTAATACCCACCCATGGAGCAAAAAATCTAGAAACAAAATCGCAAGTATTATCTCCAATAGATGTTACAATTACACCTCTTACTCTTTGTTCATTGTCTATTGCTTTCATTGCACTGAAATCTGGTGTTAGGTTCTTCACAATGTTTAACTCTTTAACTTGAATCAATAAATCTTGACTAACCTCTGAATAAGTATATGCTTCAAAATCATCAATTCCAAGTGCTTCAAGCATTGAATTATTAGGTTCAATTGATTCTGTTTCAGTTGAAGGAAAATTCAATTGTATTTTCTCATCAACCTTTCTTGCGAATAATTCTCCACTCAAAGTTTTAAACTTAATAAGATCACTTTTTAATTGATATTCATTGAACAAAACAGCTGCTGATGCTAGTGTAGCATGACCACACAGATTTACTTCTATCTGAGGAGTGAACCATCTAAGTCTGAAAGTATCTGAATCAACTAGTTTGTCAAAATCTTCTACATAAATGAAAGCTGTTTCAGAGAGATTCATCTCTGCTGCTATTTTTTGAAGGATTGTATCCTCATATTCCTCTGTTATTAAACACACGGCAGCTGGATTTCCTCTAAATGCTTCATTACTAAAGGAATCTAACTGAAAGAGAGGGATTTTTTCTCTGATTTCCATTCTTATTCACTTATTCTCATTTCTGTCAAAAACATAGTTTGGAAATTAATAAGAGTTTTAGTATAAACATGCACGAGTACACACTTTTTTACACATAGTATTCAACAAAATTTATGTATTAGATTGAAATAGTGGATTCTATGAAACGAAAAGCAATTATAATTTCAACAATAATTCTATTCTCTTTACTCATGGTTCAAATGGGCTCTATGACGATATTTTCATTTGATTCAGTGAGTTATGAGAGAATGGAAGTAGAAGTAGTTTCAGATTCATCAAGTTATCAATTTGTTGATTCAATGAGAACTTTTGTTTTATATTTTGAAGACACTAGCTCATTCAATAAATTTGTAGATATCTATAATCCTGTTAAAGACTTGACTTTTTCAAAACTCAGGATGATAGCTCTTGACGATTATCTGAGTACAAAACAAAACTACAATAAAATAGAAGGAGTAAAACGAGTTTTTGATGTTACTAATTCCAATCTCTATTTCATCGACCCTCCAGGAGAGAATGAAGTAGTGGAATACGGTATGAAGCAAACAGTTCAAACAAGAGATTTAATCAACATTGATGCACTTTGGGCTCTTGGTTACACTGGTAATAACACTGTACTCTTAGATACAGATACTGGAATTAACACAAATCATGTCGATTTTGAGGATAGAATTATGCCAGAAAGTGAATCATTCAATCTAAAGATATATGGTTCAGATGTTAATGAATATGATATAGAAGATGCAAATGGTCATGGTACTCACACAGCTGGAACAGCTGCTGGTGCAGGTATAGCTAATTCAGCAAATATAGGTATGGCTCCTGATGCAGATATTCTAGTAACAAAAATAGGTGGTCCAGGACGATCAGTTTATTTCTTAGCAGCAATTGCCGCTATGAATTATGGATTAACTATTGGTATGGATGTCATCAACATAAGTTGGGGTGGTGGAGATTCTGAAGGTTTAGAACTTACAGAACTAGTAGTTGAGGAGATGAGTGCCCAAGGAGTAGTTGTAGTTTGTTCAGCGGGTAATGAAGCTTCAAGTGGATATGGATCATTAAGCTCTCCAGGAACTGCACCTAATGCAATACAAGTTGCAGGTACTACTGTTACTGGAGGAGCCTATGGTCATAGTTCTTTTGGACCAACTGCAGAAAATTTCCCAAAACCAGACATAGCAGCTCCAGGCGAGGATATTACAAGCTGCTGGGTAGGAAGCTCTACAGCATATAACACAATTAGTGGTACTTCAATGGCCGCTCCACATATTGCCGGAGGAGTTCTTTGTTTAATTGAGGCTCTGAAAACTCTAGCAATACCCTACGATGTAGGTCTGATTAAAGCAGCTCTTATGAAAACAGCCAACCTAGGTAGTAATGATTGGTTGAAATGGGGCGCAGGATTAGCAAATTTCGGAAGCGCTTTAACTGCAATTCAATCAGCTCCAACAAATGGTTCAGGATTTCCAACAATTCTTTATGCACGCCCAGATTTAATGTCAACTCATCAAACAGTACTACAAGGATATCATTCAGAAATGAAGGTTCAATCAGTTTCTTCAACTCCATGGAATGACATAGCACCAGTTTTAAGTGGTAACATTACAGCCATTGCAGATCTCAATACAACTGCCCTAACTGGTCCATGGACAAAGAATTATTACTTAGCTGTAAACGTTCCAGATGATGCAGTTCTAGGAGTTTATACAGGTACAGTCACTTTCGAGACAGCTGCAGGAGTAACTGCCACTACACAGTTAGAAATTACTGTCGAAGCTGGTATTGCAAAAATCCTCTATGCTAGATTATTCACAAATTGGGCACAAGATGGACTTTATGGTCAATATAGATTAGTAACAGATTACTTGAGTGCAAATGGTATAGCTCTCAATGAATACGGTTTATTCAATATTACTGGAGAAGAAAACGTAATTACTGAAGAATTACTAAATCAATATGATGCTATTTGGCTCCCAGATCCTTTTGGAAATACATTAAATTTCACAGAAACTGGTATGGGAGGTGCTGTAGAAATAACTGCTAGTGAAATCACGGCAATCCAAAACTTCATTGCAGGTGGAGGAGGAATGATGATAGACTTCAATGGTTACGAGGAGGACGAGTTTCTTGGAGAACCAGTCGAATGGGGAACTAATGTTACAGTAACTAATAATCTTATCTCTCCATATGGAATTGAAGCAATGAGTGTGCCTTTTGAGACTGAGGTAACAACAAAGATAGCAATATCTGGTTTCCATGCTGTTACTGATGGAGTTAATTCCATTGATCACTTTGGTGGAACATTATCTGTTACAGGTGATGCTATTGCTTTAGCCAAATATGGAGGAGAAGCAACACAAGCAATTTGGGAGAATTCTGCAGGAGGAAGAGTGTGGGTTTCTGGAACAAACTTCATTCTTGACACAATGGGATTCCCCGACCTATATAATACTGGAACACAGAATAATTTATTCTGTACTAACATTATCAACTGGTTAATTGCTGAAGAGCAACTCTATGTACAATATGTTGAAGATGCAACAGGCGTAACAGTAAACATTGATTCGTTAGCTCTGGCAGTTCCTACAGCTAATCTCGCATTCGAGGATTCAACAGGAACAACATCACAAGCTGTTACTTTGACAGATCTAGGTGGAGGACAATATAGTTACAGAATCACTTACTCAGATGAAGGAATCTACACTCTCACTCTTGAAACTGCAGATGACAAGTGGATGCAAAAGTTCCTCTTTGATACAAATCCTCCTGTAATCACTATTGAATCTGCTTGGACAAACTATACCGTTCCAGAAATAGGTAGAATAGATTTCAAAATTGAAGATACAACTACAGATATTGCAACTGCAAGTGCTACACTTAATGGAGGTTATATTGGAGTATCAGGTGCAGGAAAAGTAAGAACTTTTTCAGTACTAGGATCTAAACTTACTGAAGATGTTAATGAACTAGTCGTGGTTGCTAAAGACGCAGCAAACAACCTAGTTGAAAGTACTTATCTTATTCCAACAAAGAAAGTTAAGACTCCATTTTCAACGGTTGCTATACTGGCTAGTTTGGCTTCACTTGCAGCAATGGTTACTATAATTAGAAGAAGGAAAAACTAGTTTTTCCTCTTTTTTCTTCCTTTAGCAAACATTTTTAACGTTTTTTTCTTTTATTCTCTTGAAATTCTAGTATGTATAATTGTACAAGGAAGTATATGTATTCAAATGACTATAGCACAAGGAACTAAATTTATTGTCTGGCTATCACTAGCGTTTTCTTTACTAAGTATAATTCTGTCATTTGTGATATGGTATTTTACTGATTTCTATTGGCATTTCATTATTCTTGGTTTAATTATTATTTCATGCTCTTTCATTATTTGGTCTTTCCGTGATCCTGAAAGATTAATAGATACAGATATCAAGAAAATTCTAGCTCCAGCTGATGGTAGAGTAATGGAATTGGAAGAGGAAAAAGGAAGAATATATTGTGTCATTAGGATGTCACCATTTGATGTACACATGACTCGAAGCCCAATTAAAGGAAAGGTAACTGAAGTAGATTTTAAGAAAGGATCTCATTGGCCAGCTTACTTCCCTGAATATGCAAAGAGAAATCAAAGGAATAGAATAGGTATATCTGATGAGACAGAGAACATTAAAGGAGTAGTTACTCAAGTATCTGGAATCTTTGCTAGAAGAACAATCTCTTATGTGAATGAAGGAGATGAAGTCACTCAAGGAGAAGTAATAGGAACAATCAGATTTGGTTCTTTGACTAGTCTTGAAATTATTAGTGATAAAAGTTTTAAATTCAAAGTTGGATTGTCTGATATTGTAAGAGCTGGTAAAACAGTGATAGCTGAATGTGATTAAATGGAATGGCAAGATGTAGAATTCTTACAAAAGAACTGGATAAAGAAATCTGCTTGGTTTTTAGCAAACTTTCTAACTTTTTCAAGCTTAGTTCTAGCAATTGTGGGGATTGTTTTTACTTTCATTAATCCTACAAATTTTAATTTCTGGTTTGCAAAAATTATGGCAGTATGTTCAATTTTTGATTTTGCTGATGGGAAATTAGCAAGGATAAGTGGTAGTAAGAAACTCGCAGTAGATATAGATACGATTGTTGATTCTATAGCTTTTGGTATATTCCCAGCTATTTATTTAGGCTACTACGTTGCTACTTGGCCTATTTATGGGTGGAACATTGTAGCAGGTATTTTTACTGGATTAGTTTATCTAGGAGCAGTCTGGTTCAGATTATACCGTTTTATAAAAAGAGATCCTCTTTACACACCATATTTCAACGGATTACCAAGTCCTTTCGCTGGAATGGTAGTAGCATGTTTAGCTATTTTTCCAGACACATTACAATGGGTTGTAATGTTATCAACTGTTATTATTTCAGGTTTTATGTTATCAAAAATACCTTTCCCATCATTCAAGGGAGTTCCAACAAAATTTGACATGTTTTGGATTGTATCCACAACACTTTTTGTAGTCTTGTTTGCAGTTCTTCCATTTGAATGGATGATTTATCCTGCTTATGGAATTGCTACTCTTATGATAATCTACCTAATGGCAGGTCCAGGTTACGCAATCAAGCTAGACGAAAAACTAAAACTAGGGCCTAAAGAAAATAAAGAAATTGAAAAGAAAAATGAAAAATAAGCTAAGTGCTTATTACTTCTTTAATTTTGTCAATGCAATTTGTTCGAAACCTAAAGCATTTGACATTACAGCATCTTCTGGTCGAAGAACTTCTTTAGTGCTTTTGACAATATTTGCTTCAAAAAAGGCTTGTGTCAAGTAATCACCGAAAACATGGGCTCCACCACCACAAATAATAACTTTCTCAATCCAAGCATCTGGAGGGAGATTGTTTAGAAGACGATTGCTTTCATCAACAATAACATCAGCTATTGAACTAACAGCTTGATCCATAGCTGGACCAATATCTAGAGCTTTACCACCAACTAGAATATTCTTCTTGCCTTGTTCTATAGCAGTCATTAAGTCAAATGGACGAATTATTTTTCCTGCTTTTTCTTGAATTGCTCTTGAGAGAGCACTAGTCAAACTATCAACAGCTTCTTCAAGAGAACCTGATGCTGCTCTCATCATATTGCCCTTATACATACAGAGGATATCAGTAGTTCCATGACCTATATCAACAATTATAGAATCTACTGCAGTTTGAACTCCACTTGTTTTAAGTGTGTGCCAATAAGTTCCGTAAGGTTCTGGTGCAATGAATACTTGTTCGATCAAGATTTTCATTTGTTTTGATTCTCCAGTTGCATCATTTCTTACTTTAATTTCGTGAGTTCCTTTGAGACCTCTACTCAATTCTTTACTTTCATCAACTCCAGTTGCGATGGGAACACCTGTAGCAATTACAAATTGTTCATAACTGGAGTTCATAATAAGACTCAAAACAGCTTTCAAAGCTAGAAGACTATTTTGAATTGATTTCATTTTTCCTTCAGAAGCTAGAGGTTTTC